>JAGWNV010000093.1 GCA_028872975.1 Acidobacteriota bacterium | reverse complement strand
CACGGCCCCCTGGTCCGGGCCGCGCTGGCACTGGGCAAGCCGGTGCTGTGCGAGAAGCCCCTGGCGCCCACCTACGCCGAGGTGGCCGCCCTCGTCGCCGACGTGACGGCGGCGGGGACGACGGCCCAGGTGGGCTTCCACCAGCGGTTCCATCCCATCGTGGCCCGGCTGCAGGAGTCGATCGTGTCGGGCGAGCACGGCCGGGTCATGGGCTACACGCTCCGGGAAGACCAGTTCTGGCCGACCGGCGACGTCATGCCCGGCCACAGCTCCTGGCGGTCGCAACGGGGGCACGCCGGTGGAGGCGCCCTCATCGAGCACTCCATCCACGCCGCCGACATCCTGTGCCTGCTCTTCGGCGTGCCCACCCGCGTCTTCGCCACGACCCGGGCCTGCTTCGGCTACGACGTGGAGGACGTGGCCGCCGTCACCCTGGAACATCCCTCCGGCGTGGTGGGCACCCTGCTCTCGGTCTTCAACGGCGTCCGGGGCCGCGAGGAGCGGCGGTTCGAGGTCTTCTTCGAACAGGCCTCGGTCGAGACGACGAGCGACTTCATCGTGGGGGCCCCCGAGGACGGATACCGCGTGGCCCGGCCCGGCGAGCCCCACCACGAGGTCGACCTCGACGAGCTGCGCCGGTCGTTCTTCGACGCCCAGGGGATCACCCGGCGCGACTTCCTCTTCTACACCTATCTCGCCGACCGGGCCTGGGTGCGGGCGGCCAGGACGGGCGCCGTGGCGTCACCGGGGTTCGGCGACGCCCTCGCCGCACACGCCGTCGTCGAGGCCGCCTACCGCTCGGCGTCGCGGGGCACGCCCGTGGAGCTGGCCGAGGTGATGGGGGAAGCCCGGCCATAGGACCGCAGCCTCGATGGACGTGGCGGGCGCCCCCGGGGTGGCCCGGCCCGCCCCCGGGATGGTTCCCCCCGACGGGCTGGGTGCCGCCCCCGGACTGGCCGCCGCCCCCGCCCGACTGGCAGTTCTGGGAGCAGCTCGGCCCTCGCTTCGAGGTGGTCCCCGACGGGGCGGCCGGGGGCGCCCTGGGCTGGGAGGCGGCGTTCGTGATGATCGCCTTCCTGTTCCCGGGGATCGCCTCGGCGGTCGTCCTCGTGACCCGCCACGCCTTCCACGTCGGAGGGACCCCGAGCCCCCTCGCCCAACTCCTGCCCGGCCATCCCCTGGCCAACCTCGTGCTCGGCGTGGCCACCTATTTCGAGGTCGCCGCCGTGGTCCCCCTGGCCCTCCTGCTCCTGGCCAGGACCGGCCAGCGGCCGGCCACGATCGGCCTGGGAAGGCCGGGGTGGTCGTCGGACATCTGGCCCGGCATCGGCCTCACCCTGGCGGGGCTCGGAGGCAACTACGTCGTCGCCATCCCCTTCATCTCCCTCCTGCAGGACCATCCCGGATTGCTCAACCCGGTCCGGGTCGGCCACGTCCCCGCCTACTACGTCGTCTACGGCCTCACCACGGCGGCCACGACGGCCATCGCCGAGGAGACCCTCGTGAACGGCTACCTGCTCGTCCGCCTCGAGCAGCTGGGATGGTCGCCCCGGACGGCACTGGTGCTCAGCCTGACCCTGCGGACCAGCTACCACGTGTACTACGGCATCGGGTTCCTCTTCACGGTCCCCATCGGCTACTTCCTCACGCGTTCGTTCCAGAAGCACGGCCGGCTCGACCGACCCATCGTGGCCCACTTCCTCTACGACGCCCTCCTGTCCACCGTGGCGGTCCTCACCTCGTGACCGGCTGCGGGCGGCGGGGACCCCGTCATGGCCTGCGGCCGGCCCTCGGCGGCGTCACTCCCCGAGCGGCCGCCGGCGCCGTGCCATCCGTCGGAGCTCCGCCTCGACGTCGTCCTCGGAGATGGGCCGGCGGAGGTAGTCCCAGATCCCGAGGACCATGCCCACTCCCCACAGCGCCAGGATCCATCCCGGCCAGAAGTACCCGCCGCCGGTGACCACCCAGATCCCGACGAAGGCGGCATTGACGACGACGTAGGCGACGAGCCCACCCTGGAGGCCCCGGCGCTTCTCGATCCGCTTGCGGGCGAGCGCCCGGGCCGCGTCGGTGACCTGGGGAGGTGCCGGAGTGCCGGCGTCGCCGGACGGCGTCCGTTCCGTGTCGTTCCACATGGCCTCCTCCTCTCGGCTGGAAGCCCGATCCCAGCGTCCCCCGCCGCCGGTGACGACGAAAGGGTCGAAGGTCCAAGAGCCACGCCTGCTCGGCGTCAGGCGTGCTCGGTACTGTGGCCCGGACGGCGAGGGGGTCCGCGGCGTGATGTGGGGACGATCGAGGCCTCGGGGTCTGCGTGGCGCCCGTCTGCTCTCGGCGGCGGGCGCCCTGGCGGCGAGCCTGGCCGCCTGCGGCGCCCCGTCCCGGGCGACGACGGCCTCGACCGTCCCGGCTCGCTACGCGGCGGGGCTCCTCACCGAGACACTCGTGGACCCGTCGCGGCCCACACCGGCGAACGGCACCTCGCCCGGCCATCCGGGACGGACGCTGGCGGTGACGGTCTTCTACCCGAGCAGGCCGACGTCGAGCTTCCGGTCCGTCGCCCCACCGGACCGCCGCGCCGCCCCCTACCCGCTCCTCGTCTTCGCCCACGGGTTTCCCTCCAGCCCGGACGGCTACACGCGGCTGCTCCAGGCCTGGGCGTCGTCGGGGTACGTCGTCGCCGCGCCGACGTTCCCCCTCACCAACCCGAACGCCCCGGGGGGCCCGGACCTGGCCGACTACGTCAACCAGCCCGGGGACCTGAGCTTCGTCGTCACCCAGCTCGAGGCGCAGTCCCGGGCACCGCGGGGAACGCTGTCGGGGATGGTCGACCCCGAGGCGGTGGGAGCCGCCGGGCACTCCCTCGGCGGGGTCACCACCCTGGGGCTCGTGGCCGACAGCTGCTGCCAGGACGCCCGGGTCAAAGCGGCGGTCGTCATGGCCGGGGACCAGCTCACCTATCCGAACGGGCACGCCGAGTTCCCTGCCATCCCGCTCCTGTTCGTCCACGGCAGCGCCGATCCGGTCGTCCCCTACGCGTCGGGCATCGTGGCCTTCGACGCCGCCTCGGCGCCCAAGGGACTGCTCACGATCAGAGGCGGGGACCACGAGGCCCCCGTCGCCGGCGACGCCTTCGACACCGTCGTCCGCACCACGAGGGCCTTCTTCGACCTGTACCTGAAGCACTCCGGCACCTCGGCCCGGCTCCGCGCCGACGGGAACACGGGCAGGACGACCCTCGCCTACGCCCCGAGGCCCGGTGAGCGGCTGGTGCTCCCGGTCCCCAAGGCGACGACCGGGGACCTCAGGGCCTCCGTCGTCCCCGCGACGGGGCTGACCGACGGCCAGCAGGTGGAGGTCTCCTGGCAGGGGTACTCGCCGGGCGTGACCGTGAACGTCCTCGAGTGCTCGGTGCCGGTGACCGGGGCCCAGGACTGCGACCTGCACCGGTCGAAGGTCGGGATCCCCGACCCGTCGGGAACGGGCTCGGTGGGCTTCGAGGTCCACACCGGGCCCATCGGCACCGGCACCTGTGACGCCGCCCATCCCCGGTGCGTCGTCGTCGTCAACGAGGGGGGATCGAGCAATCCCTCCGACACCGTCCTCACCACCGTCTCCTTCGGCAACTGAGCCCGTGGCGTCGCCGCAGACGTTGCGCCAAGCCGACCGACGGCTCGTCGCCGCCTGGGCCGCCGACTGCGCAGAGCGGGTCCTCGGGGTGTTCGAGGCCGAGGCGCCCGACGACGGCCGGCCTCGGGCGCTCATCGCCCGGGCCCGGGCCTTCGCCCGGGGGGAGCCGGACGCCGCCGAGGAGATCCGCCGTCGGTTCGTCGGTGGTGTCCGCGCGGGCGAGGTGAAGGCTCCCGCCGCCGCTGCCGCTGCTCGAGCCGCCGGTCAGGCCGTCGCCGTGTGCCACATGGGCGCCCATGCGCTGGGCGCCGCCGCCTACGCGGCGCATGCCGTGGGCCTCTCCGACCCGGATCGGCCCGGCGCCGTCGAGGACGAGATCCGCTGGCAGCTCGACCACATGTCGGCGGGCGTGCGCGCCGCCCTCGGGGCCCTCCCGCTGGTCGGGGAGGACCGTTCCGGGCCCCTCGGGCCCGGGCTCCTCGCCTCGGGACGGCTCGGCGCCGTCATCCGGGCCCTCCAAGCCGGGATCGGTCGGACCGACGCCGACGGCTGAGCGCCGGGCCGACGGTTCGTCAGGCGGTCGCCCCGGCGTGGAACCGCCAGGCTCGACGGAGCACGATGGCGAGTGCCTCCCGGCTCCGGTGCTTCTCGGCTCTGACCGCCCACCCGCACTCGCAGGACATGGCGCCGCTCCAGGTCCCGTCCGAGAGCAGGGCCGTCTCGCGGCGGACCTGGCGATGGGCCAGGGCGGCCCCGGGGGTCCCGGTCGTCGCTGCGGTGTCGCTCACCATTCAGAACAGGTACCACGGCCGGCGGGGCCCCCAAACGTGGGCGGCGGCCCTTCCCCGCCCGCCCGCCCGACGCCGCAGCGTCCGGCCCCGCCACCGGGAGGTGCCGCTGGCAAGCCTCCTGGTCGAAGGCACTTCCGCGGTCCGGACCTGATCCGTAGGGAGGGGAGGCACCGGACCGAGACGAGCTACCCGCCCCGTCGCAGCACGTCGAACTCGCACCCCGGCGAGGAGGGGTCGAAGCCGTGCTCGATCAGCCATCGGGCCGCCACCAGGCTCCGCCACGACCACCAGGCGCGAATCACATCGAGGTCGACGTCGGTGCCGTACCCGGCAACGACATCGCCGAGGCGCTCCTCGTGCCCGAGCGTCAGGACGGCGAGGTCGAACATGGCGTCTCCCCGGCCCGCATCGGACCAGTCGACGATGCCGGTGACCTCGTCGCCTTCGACGAACACATGGGCCACCTGGAGGTCCCCGTGCGTGAACACCGGCGTCCACGGCCGAAGGGCGGCCTCGGCGACCTCGCGGTTGCGCCTGACCAGATCGGGGGGAAGGACGGCGTTCCTGACGAGCCACTCGCACTCGCCGTCGAGGCGCGATACGTCTTCGTCGGCGCTCGTCCCGGGCCACGGCGGGAGCGGTGCGTCGTGGAGCGTGCGGACGGCGGCGCCAGCTGCCGCCCACGCTGCCGGGGACGCGGTCGAGCGCTCGCCGAGGCGGCCCAAGGGCGAGCCTGGGAGGGCGGCGAGGGCGAGGACCGGGGGCCTGCGCCACAGGACCGTCGGGGTCGGGACCGGGGCGATCGCCATCGCCTCGACCTCGACGTCGGTCCGGGCCTGGTCGGCGTCGATCTTCAGGAACACGTCGCCGACCCGCAGGGTCGCCCGCTCGCTGTGGGCGACGACGACCTGAACCTCGTCGATGCCGGCCACGACGAGAGTCTCGCGCCGTGTCACCGGACGGAGACGGGGACGCTGCGCCGCCGCCCGGGCCCGGAGCCGAGGCACGACCCCGCGTACTCGCCGGCCCCGGGCTCCGGACCTCCCAGGGAGAGCTGGTCGGGCACGAACTGGGCGACGCCTGGTCACGCTGCCCGTTCCACCGTTCCCGCCGGGGGGCTCCGCATGCGACAGTGGGCCGGTGGACGACGTCTGGGCCGAGCTGAAGGCCGTCCTCGTCGAACTCCACGACGATCTCTCGCGCCCGCTCCAGGCCTATCCCGATCCCCGGGTCGAACACGACCGTCACCCGCCTTTTGCCATCCACCTCCAGCCCTGGGCCGTCGACGTCGCCGGCCGCCTTCACGAGCGCTTCGGCCAGGACGTGGAGCTGACCGTCGGAGCACTCGCCTACCCGAATCCGACAGCCGGGCGGCTACCGACCGGTCGAGCGGTGCCCGAGGCCGCCGGGGACGTCCTCATCGCCGCCCTGGCCGAGCCGCTCACGGTACAGGCCGGCCGCAGCGCCAGGACGACCCTGGCCGTCACCAACACCGGGGCCGCCGACCTCGCCCTCCGCACCACCGGCCAACTCGTGGGGCGTGTCCTCGACCCGACGACCCTGGCCGTCGTCGGAGGTTGTGCCGGGGCGATGCGCCTCCCGATCCGCCTCTTCCAGGTCCCCTCCGGGGAGAAGGCCGCGGTCCCCCTCCTCGTCGGGACGGCGAGCTTCGTCCCCGAGTTGGGATATGCCATCCCCCCCGGGGAGTGGGCGGTGGCGGCCGACCTCGACCTCGGCGGGGGAGAGGTGGTCCGCACGGCGCCGATGCCGTTCACGGTCACGTAGCCGCCGGCACCCGAGGCCGCCCAACAGGGTCCGAGCAGCCCGCTCAGGGCCCGCCCGGAGCCGGCCGCGGTGCGTCCTTCCCTCGCGACGACCGCCCCACCCAGCCGACCAGGTCGGGAAGTCCGAGGACCAGCGCGGCCAGGAGGAAGTAGAGACCCGGGGCGATCACGTTCGGCGCTGTCGGGCTGTTGGCGATGTTCCCGGTCACGTTCTCGATGTCGTAGAGGCAGGCCAAAAACGCGACGCCAACGGCGCCGGCTGCGAGGACCACCACCGTCTTGTCGTGCTCGACGAGCCCCAACACGAGCATGGTGAGGCCCAAGACCACTACCCCGACGAGACCTCGGACGACGAAGTCCGCGGGCAGAAGGCTCCCGGTGCCAGGTTCGTCGTACCCCAGCATGACCAGCGCGGCCAGGAGGACTGGTCCCATGCCCAGCGCCGACACCAGCCTGCCCACGGGCCTCGATCCTCCCCTCAGGACGTAGAAGACGACCACCAAGGCGAACGTTGCAGGGATCACTGCGAGCCAGTAGATACCGGCGGCCTGATGAGAACCCGATGACATGGGCGTGAGGCCTGCGTGTAGCAGAGCTGTCGCGAACTGGTCGAGACGGTAGGAGCAGGAGGACTGTCCCGCTGGGCACGGGTTCCGCTCCTGGTAGAAGCCGACCGATCCGAGCGTCGCCAGCCCGAAGACCATCGGGACGAACCAGTAGCCGCGCCCCCGAACCCCCCCGGTCACGGGACCGAATCCTAGGACCGTGACCGGGTCTCACTCGGCCATGCGGGGTCGATCTTCACGATCGTCGCCTCGGCGCCTGTCGTACTCCCGACCGGCTGCCCGACCCTGGACCGCCGGCGTCAAGGGTGTTCGAGGGGTCGTCCTTCCAGAAGCAGGAGGGCGCAGACGGCCATGCCGAAATGCGCGGGGCGCCCGGGTTTCAGCGGAGTGTGATCTTGACGGTCACTGCCTCCGGCGGTGCCTGGTGGCGGATGCGCCGAGTCGTCGCCATCAGGAAGTTGTAGGCAGACCAGATCCACCCGTACTTCCCTGCGAGGAGCTCCTTGACGCGGGCCGTCTCTTCGACGATGACGGCATCGGCGTCGACGGCGGGTCCACGCAGCCTGCCCCGGGCGCTGGAGAGCGCCACTCGCACATGCGGGTCGTGGCGAATCCGCTTCACCTTCCCTGAGTTCGCTTCGGTGAAGACGAGCAGGGCCCGGTCCTCCCCGGCGCACCACACCGGAGTCGACACCGCCGATCCGTCCCGCTTGAAGCTCGTCAGGCTGATGAAGGACGCCCCCGCCAAGGCGTCGGAGTCCAGCATCCTGGCCGTGGTATTCATGACGCAGCCCTCCTGTCTACCCGCAGGCGCGGTGTCGATGCCGAGGTCCGCTCGCCGGCAAGGGCGGGGGCTTCTCCTCCAGCCTTCGTCACCGTCGACGAAGGCCGGGTCGCCCGTTCGATGTTCCGCTTGAGCACCGCCATCAGTCTCGCCTGCATCGGCCACGAGACGGCGAGCACGAACCACGGCGCGAAGGACCGCTCCAGCCAAAGGGGCCGGAATTTCTGGTAGCCACTGATGACGAGCCGAGTGCGGGCTCGGGCCAACTCCCTGAGCTGGAACCCCCACAGGGCCTCCATGTAGGACGACGGCCGTGGCTCGCTCGGATCGAGCCACCTACCCCGCAAGTCCGAATAGCCGTGCAGGCCGAGAAAGCGATTCGGCTCGATGACAGCCACTCGATAGGCGTCGGCGACGCGTCCCAGCACCCAGAACTTGAGCTCGTCGCCGACGGCGAGGTCTTGCCACTCTGGGTGGATCTCGGTGGCACTTCGCCGACCGGCGTTGTCGAGCAGGTCCCAGGAGTACCACCCGGCACGGTCCCAGCCCATCTGGACGAGCCAGGGCCACACCTGCTCGGGGGGGGCGTCGATGGTGACGGCCATGGTGGGTGACCGTTTGGCCTCGGGGACGAGCCCGGCACCAGGGTATGGCCCGGCCACCTCCTCGTCAGTCGCCCCCCAGCGCCACAGCCACGTTCGGAGAGCGGCCGCGTACGCGCCCGCCGTCAACATCGCTGCATACGCGAGCTTCGTTCCGACCTTCATACCGCCAGCATGGGCGCCCGCTCCCGGCGGCGGAAGGGACCAACGGCACGGTTGGCCGCCGGGATCCCGGCTCGAGCGGCGGGATGGGACCTACTGCCTGTATCTCGGCCCGAGCTCACCTGGCCTGAGAGGAGACTGCCCTCGGCCGAGTGGCCCGTCACTGGTGTGCCGGAGCCCGGCACACCCCTTGACACCCATCGGAGCGTCGGATGGGCCGACGCAAACTGGGAGCTTCGCCCCGGGGATGCGAGGAGAGGTCCCGACGCGGGAGGACTCGTCGGCTCCGATCTCCCCGATGGCTCCCTCTGTCATTCCTCGTACC
>JAGWNV010000092.1 GCA_028872975.1 Acidobacteriota bacterium | reverse complement strand
CATCTCGAGCAGCTGCGAGAACCCGAGGATGGCGTTGAGGGGAGTCCGGAGCTCGTGGCTCATCCGAGAGAGGAACTCGCTCTTGGCCCGGCTCGCCTGTTCGGCGGCCTCCCGGAGCGCCTCCAGGCGCTCCTCCGACCGGAGACGATCGGTGACGTCCCGGGTGACCACCACCGCACCTCGGAACGTTCCCTTCTCGTCGACGATGGCCTGGGCCCGGGAGTCGACGGTGACCCACTCGCCCTGGGCGTGCCGCACCCGGTACCGCTCGTGGAGTTGGCTGCGGGACCCGGTCACCATGGCGATGAAGTCCGAGGCCACGGCGTCGAAGTCCTCGGGGTGGACTAGGGCGAGGAGCTCGGCGTCGGCGGCCTCGGGATGGTGGTGGCCGAGCATCGTCCCCTCGGCTGCGCTCACCCGGCCGATCCGGCCGTCGGCGTCGATGAGGGAGATGATGTCGGGACTGGCGGCGAGCACCGTCTCGAGGAGCCGCTCCCGCTCGACCACGGCCGCCTCGATCTCCTTTCGGTCCGTCACGTCGGTGGCGATCCCGCAGAAGGCATAGGGGGCGCCGTCGGGCCCGGGCAGGGGGAAGAGGACGACCATGAGGTCCCGCTTTCCTCCGGGCGTGTCCAGCCGGAGGTCGGAGACCGTCTGAGAGGCCGAGGCGTCGGTGGCCTCGAGCTCCATCTCGGCGATGGCGGCGGCGTTGGCCGGTTGGCACTCGGCGTCGGAGAGCCCGATCATCTCCTGGACCTCCCGGCCGGCGATGGCCGCCCAGGCTTCGTTGACGAGGAGGTACCGGCAGCGGAGGTCCTTCACGTAGACGGCAGAGGGCGAGTGGGCCAGGATCGCCCGCAGCCGGGCCTCCCCCACTCGGGCCTCCTGCTCGGCGGCGACCCGCTCGGTCACGTCCCGGCCGGCCAGGAACACGAGGGCTTTCGAGGGGTCGACCCGGATCGTCCACTCGACCGACCGCCACTCGCCGTCGCGCCGCTGGACCCGGGCCACGGCGCCGGTGACCTCCGAAGACGTCGTCGAAGCCCCCCTCCTCGGCGCGCCGCCCGCCAGGCCCGCAGACCGCAGGGCGACTCGCCCCTCCTCGTCCACGAAGTCGAGGAAGGAGGCGCCGGCGACCTCCGGGCCCCCGTACCCGAGTGCCCGGACGAAGCCATCGTTCCACCAGACGATCCGGCCCTCAGGATCGCAGACGGAGAGGACCTGGCTCGAGAGGTCGAGGACCGTCCGGAGGGCGATCCCCGAGGGCGGCTGGACCGCCACGCTGGTGCCCGTCGCCTGGCTCACGACCCGCTCCCCTTGCCCACCCGGTCGACGACGGCGAGGAGCTCCTGGAGGTCGATGGGCTTGGTCAGGTAGGCGAGGACCCCCTTGTCCCGCAGTCCCCGGACCTGCTCGGGAGTGGCGTCGGCGCTCACCACCACCACCGGCACCGTGGCCGTGGCGGGATCCTGCCGGAGTCGTTCGAGGACGTCGGCCCCCGGCATGTCGGGGAGGTGGAGGTCGAGGAGGACGAGATCGGGCCGCTCCTCGCGGGCCAACTCCAGGCCCAGGCCGCCGAACATGGCGGCCCGGAGGTCGACGGTGCCCGACCGCGAGAGGACCTGGTCGACGAGCTCGAGGTTGGCGAGGTTGTCCTCGATGTGGAGTACCCGGAGCACCCCTTCCCCCCGCCGGGACCCCGACCGGCTCCGCCGGGGTGCCTGCGTCTGCACCTCGGGATCGGTGACCGGAAGGGTGACAGTGAAGGTGGCCCCCCGGCCCGGCTCGGAGGCGAGGGCGATGGACCCGCCCATCTGCTCGACGAGGTGCTTCGAGAGGGTCAGGCCCACGCCGGTCCCCTGCACGGCGGTCCGCTCGGCACCGAGCCGGTCGAAGGGCCGGAACACCCGCTCGGCGTCGTGGGGGTCGATCCCCGGTCCGGTGTCGGCGACGGCGAGGGTGACGGCTCCCCCTTCCAGCCGGGCCGAGACGGTGACGCGGCCTTCGGGATCGTTGTACTTCACTCCGTTCGAGAGCAGGTTGAGCATCACCTGCATGAGCCGTTGGCGGTCGGCCCGGACATGGGTGGTGGCCGGGATGGCCCCCAGGTCGACGACCAAGGCGATGTGGCGGTCCTCGGCGAGGGGCCCGGCGAGATCGAGGGCGTCGGCCACCACGGCAGCGACGGGAACGGGGCCGAGGCTGAGGTCCAGCCGTCCCGACTCGATCCTGGCGATGTCGAGGACCTCGTCGATCAGGTTCAGCAGGTGGTGGCCGGCCCGCAGGATGTGGCCGACGGCCTGGGTCTGCTCCTCTCCCAGGGCGTCCATCCCCAGGAGTTGGGCGAACCCCATTACGGAATTGAGGGGGGTTCGAAGCTCGTGGCTCATCCTCGAGAGGAAGTCGCTCTTCTCGGCGCTGGCCTCCTCGGCGGACCGCAGGGCCTCCTCGAGCTCGGTCTGGAAGGCGAGGTCGGCGGTGATGTCCCGGGAGACGACCACCGCTCCCTCGGCACGGCCGTCGTCGCCCCGGACCACCTGGCCCCGGGTGTCGAGGGTCACCCAGTGCCCGTCCCGGTGGCGGACCCGGTACCGGAGGTCGATCTGGGGCGTCTCCTGGGTGAGGAGCCTGGCGTACGCCCGGTAGATGGCAGCGAGGTCGTCGGGGTGGAGGAGGCCCTCGAGCTCCTCGTGGACCGGGTCCCGGAGGTCGTATCCGAGGATCCGGGACGAGGCCTGGCTCACCTCCCGGACCCGCCCGGTGCTGTCGAGGATGGTGACGATGTCCGGACAGGCCCGGACGATGGTGTCGAGGAGCCGCTCCCGCTCGGCGAGGGCCTCCTCCGCTTCGGTCCGTCCCGTGATGTCGGTGGCGATCCCGGCCATGCCGACCGTCGCACCGGCTGCGTCCCGGACGGGGAACCGCACCGTCATGTAGGTCCGTGGCCCTCCCCCGACGTCGACCACGTCGTCACGGGTCACCGACTCCCCGCTCGCCATCACCAGCGCGTCCACGTCGCCGCCGGGATTGGGCCGGGGTGCCCATACCTCGGCCGCCCGCCGTCCGACCACCTCCTCGCGGCCGCGCCCGACGATGGCGAGGAAGGCGTCGTTCACGAGCAGGTACCGCTCGTCGAGGTCCTCGACGTAGACCGCCGCCGTGGACTGGTCGAGGATGGCCTGCATGAGCCGTTCGTTGCGGGCCAGCGCCGCCTGGGTGAGCCTCCTGTCCGTCACGTCGCGGGCGGCACCGTAGAGGACGCCCGTCGGCGCCTCCCAGGATCCCGTCAACTCGAGCCACCGCCAGCCCCCGTCCTTCGCCCGGCAACGGACCTCGAGGGTGCGCAGGGACCCGTCTCGGGGGAAGTCCTCGAGGTCCTCGGTGGGCGCTCCGAGGTCCTCGGGGTGCACGAGGTCGGCGAGGTCGACGTGGCGGATCTCCTCGGGCTCGTACCCGAGCACCCCCACCACCGACGGGTTGGCCCAGACGAGGCCCTTCTGGGGGTCGAAGATCCCGTAGACGTCGGTGGCGAGGTCGAGGAAGACGCTCAGGTCCTCGTCGGAGAGGTCCCGGCGGCCCGACGTCGGGGCGACCCCATCGGCGCCACCGGCGCGCCCGGCACCGGCCGGGGGCGCGACGGACCCCGCCACCGGCACCGGCGCACTCGAGCCGTGCAGCCTTTGCTCAGGTCGGGGCCCCAACTGCGCTTCCTCGGGACTGGGCCGGTCGGGGTGCCGGCCGTTCCCCACCGTATCGGCACCGGCCCTGCCTGCCTAGAGCAGACGGCCACCCTCGGTGGCCTCCGGCAGGTCAGCCGGGAGGCGACTCCGTGTTGGCGAGGATGACCCGGAGGAACCGGTCGGGGACCAGCTCGATGAAGATCCCCTCGGCCTCGGCGAGGAGGGTCTCCTCCCGGAAGATCCCTCCCCAGGTCCTGATCTTCCGTCCTTCTCGCCCGGTGCACCGGGCCTCGAGGCGAAGGGGCGTCCGCAGCGGCGTGGGCTTGCGGTACCGGACGGTCAGGGTCCCGGTCATCCCCGGGCACCCCGCAGCGATGTTGGCCGCCCCCAGGAGCTCGTCGAAGACCATGGCGATGACGCCCCCGTGGACGCAGGTCGGTGGCCCTTCGTACTGATAGTCGAAGAAGGCGGTCCCCTCGAGGCCCTCCTCGGCGAGCTCGACGACGACCGGCGGGGCGATGGGGTTGGCGTAGCCGATCACCGGGCTCGTCGGGAAGAAGTCCTGGGGCCGTCCGGTGGGATCGGGCTCCGACCGCGCCCGCCGGCCTTCTCCGGCCGCAGCCTCGAGCCGGTCCGCCACGGTGGCCATCGCCGTGGCGGCGGCCCGGAGGTCCTCGTCGGCAACGGGCCGGCCGACGGTCGCCGAGGTGATCCGCCGGAGGGCGGCGGCCAGCGCGAACCGGGGATCCAACTCGTCCTCGCCGGCGGCCTCGGTGCTCCGGCGGGCGGCGCGGCCGACGGGACCGTGGAGGCTCGAGATGCCGAAGTCGGAGACGGCCTCGACCTCGTGGCGTCGCTCCTCGCCCGGCTCGCCCCCGCCGGCGGCCGGGGCGGTCATCGGCGCTTGTACTCCGGCGGTCGCTTCTCGGCGAAGGCCCTCTGACCCTCGGCTGCGTCCTCGGTGGCGAAGATGGGCATCCCGATCTCGAGCTCGACCTTGAGGGCCTCGGCCTCGGGCAGGCCTTCGGTCTCCCGCACCGACCGCTTGATGGCCTCGACGGCCAGGGGCCCGTTGGCGCCGATCACCTCGGCGATCTTGAGGGCCTCGTCGAGGGCGGTGCCGTCGGGGACCACCCGGCCGATGAGGCCGATCCGGAGCGCCTCGTCTGCCGAGACCTCTCGGGCGGTGAGGAGCAGGTCCATCGCCACGGTGAAGGGGATCTGCCGTCGCAACCGGACGGTGGAACCCCCCAGGGGGAAGAGCCCCCGCCGGGCCTCGAACACCCCGAACTTGGCGCTCGCTCCCGCCACCCGGATGTCGGTGGCCTGGAGGATCTCGGTGCCCCCGGCCACGGCCCAGCCTTCGACGGCGGCGATGAGGGGCTTGCGCAGCTGGTAGTGCCGCAGGAGGGCCTTCCAGTGGATGTCGGGATCGGCCTCCATGCGGGGCCGGTACTGGTCCGACTCGGGCCGGGACATCGACTTGAGGTCCATCCCGGAGCAGAAGGTCCCGCCTGCACCGGTGAGGACGGCGCACCGGATGCCGTCGTCCCCGTCGATCTCCTCCCAGGCGTCGGCCATCCCCACGAGCATGGGGAGGCTCAGGGCGTTCTTCGCCTCGGGCCGGTGCATGGTGACGATCGCCGTCGACCCCCGGCGCTCGAAGAGGAGGTGCTCGGTGCCCGGCACGGTCAGATCCGCTCGATAATCGTGCCGGTGGCGAGGGCGCCCCCGCAGCACATGGAGACGAGGGCGAACTGGCCGTCGCGGCGCTCGAGCTCGTGGAGGACGGTGGTGACGAGCCGGCTCCCGGTGGCACCGACGGGGTGTCCGAGGGCGATGGCCCCGCCGTTCACGTTCACCTTCTCCATGTCCGGCTGGTGGACCTGGGCCCAGGAGAGGGCCACCGAGGCGAAGGCTTCGTTGACCTCGAACAGGTCCATGTCCCCCATCGTCATCCCGGCTTTGGCGAGGACCTTCGCCGTGGCCTCCACCGGTCCGTCGAGATGGAAGTAGGGATCGGAGCCGACGAGCGCCTGGGCGACGATCCGGGCACGAGGCCGGAGCCCCTCGGCCCGGGCCCGGTCCTCCGACATCCAGAGCACCGCAGCGGCACCGTCGGAGATCTGCGAGGAGTTCCCGGCGGTGTGGATCCCGTCGGGGAGGACCGGCTTCAACTTGGCGAGGCCGTCGGCGGTCGTCTCCCGGAGTCCCCCGTCCTTGCTCACCACCTGCCGCTCACCCGTCGGCCCCTCGGGGCCGACCACCGGGGCCTCGACGGGGGCGACCTCGCGGTCGAACCGCCCCTCGGCCCAGGCGCGAGCCGCCTTCTCCTGCGAGGCGAGCCCGAGGGCGTCGACCTGCTCCCGGGTGATCCCCCGCTTCTGGGCGATCCTCTCGGCCGCCCCGAACTGGTCGGGCATGTCCCAGGGGAAGTCCTCGGGACGTGACCGCCCGGGCCCGTTGAAGGCGTTGGCCCCGAGTCCGACCCGGCTCATGGCCTCCACGCCGCAGGCGATCCCGACGTCGATAGCCCCGGCGCTGATGAGATTGGCGACGAAGTGGTTGGCCTGCTGCGAGGACCCGCACTGACAGTCGATGGTGGTGGCCGCCACCTCGTAGGGCAACGACTGGCTCAGCCATGCCGTCCGGGTGACGTTGGAGGCCTGCTCGCCTGCCTGGGTCACGCATCCGCCCACGACCTGCTCGACCTCACCGGGATCGATACCGGACCGCTTGACCAACTCGACCTGGACGGCCCCGAGCAGCTCGGCGGCGTGCAACCCGGCCAGGGCCCCGTTGCGCTTGCCGATCGGGGTCCGGACCGCCTCGACGATCACCGGTTGGGCCATCTCTCCTCCTCGCGCTCGTCACCCGGGACGCGACGCGGACGTCCGCGAAGAGCCCGGGCAATGCCCCGAGTATAGAACAGGTTCTAGAAACGACGCCCGGGGAGAGATCGGGCCCATCGGCTCTGGACGGACCACGGGCATCCGGCGAAGGTGGCCTCGTCGGGGAGCCGACCGAAGGGAGGACCGATGGCCGATCAGACCGGTCCGAGCCACCGCCGCCGACCACGCCACCGGATGGCGGTGGCCCTCGCCGCCGGGACGACGGCCGCCGAAGCCCTCGTCGTCGCCGCCCGTCGCCACTCCCTCTTCGCCATGGACACGGTCGTGCGGTGCCGGGCCGGCCACCTCTTCACGACCTTCTGGATCCCCGGGGCGTCCCTGAAGGCCCTCCGCCTCGGCTGGTGGCGCGTCCAGCGATGCCCCGTCGGGCCCCACTGGAGCCTCGTCACCCCGGTCGACTCCTGGTCGTTGACCGACGACGACCTGGCCATCGCCGCCGGCCGTCACGACGTCCGCGTTCCCTGACCGGCAACCGCTGCGGTCGAGTCCCGGAGGACACCGGACCTCGTGGCGGCCTCGGCCCGCCACCGGGGGCCGGCCCGACGCAATAATGCCTCCCCCATGGAGACGCCGGAGACGAAGTACGCCCGATCGGACGGGCTCCACATCGCCTACCAGGCCTTCGGCTCCGGACCGGTCGTCGTCATGGTGCCCCCGCTCCTCTCCAACGTCGAGCTGGCCTGGGAACACGAGCTCTATCGGCGGGTGCTCGAATTCGACGCCCGGCACACCCGGGTGGTCATGTTCGACAAGCGGGGCATCGGCAGCTCCGACCGGTTCGACGGGGCGCCAAGCCTCGACGAGCGCATCAGGGACATCTCCGCCGTCATGGACGCCGAGGGGCTCGACCAGGCGACCCTCATGGGTCTCTCCGAAGGCGGCCTCATGGCCCAGCTCTTCGCCGCCAGGCACCCGGAGCGTGTCGACAAGCTCGTCCTGATCAACACGACGGCGGGCGGCGGCGCCATGTCGTCCCTAGCGGCCTACGAAGCGCCCGGCGATCCCCCATCGGACTTCGGTCACTCGATCCGGCAGTTCGGTCGGCTCATCGAGACCTGGGGCAAGGACCCGGGCTTCATGACCGACTGGATGATGCCCAGCCAGAGCGCCAACAGCTCCTTCGTCCGCTGGCTCGGCAAGCTCCAGCGCCAGACGGCGAGCCCGGCCGACATCGCCCGCCAGATCGAGAGCGTGCTCCCGATCGACACCTTCTCCGTGTTGCCCGACATCGTCGCCCCCACCCTCGTCGTCCACGTCACCGGGGACCGGGTGCTCAACGTCGCCAACGGCCGCCTCCTCGCCGACCGGATCGCAGGTGCCCGGTACTTGGAGGTCGAGGGCGAAGACCACTTCCTCTGGGTCATGCCCCACTGGCGCTCCTTCGTGGACCCCCAGCTCGAGTTCGTCACCGGCCGTCCTCCCACCACGACGACCCGCCGGTTCGCGGCGGTGCTCTTCACCGACCTCGTGGCGTCCACGGCCCGGACCGCCCACGCCGGAGACGACGCCTGGCGGGACACCCTGGAGAGCCACGACCGGATCTGCCGGGACGTGGTGACGAGCCACCAGGGCCGAGTCGTGAAGAGCACCGGAGATGGCCTCCTCGCCGTCTTCGACGCGCCCTCCCAGGCCGTGGGGGCGGCAGCCGACGTCGTCGTGAGGCTCGGGGCGATCGACCTCTCCGTCCGGGCCGGCGTCCATGCCGCGGAGCTCGAGGTCCGCGAGGACGGAGACGTGACCGGTGCGGCGGTGAACCTCGCCGCCCGCGTCGAGCAAGCGGCGGGCGAGGGTGCCGTCTACGTGTCCCCGGCGGTCCGGGACATGATCCTCGGGGGTGACCACCGGTTCACCGAGGCGGGCGAGCACCAGCTAAAGGGCATCGAGGGCACCTGGCGGCTCTACAGCCTCCAACTCTGAAGGGACGGTCTGCCCTACCCGAGCAGGCGCTTGGCGATCACGACCCGCTGGATCTGGTTCGTCCCCTCGTAGATCTGGGTGATCTTGGCGTCGCGCATGAGCCGCTCGACGGGGAAGTCGGTCGTGTAGCCATAGCCCCCGAGCAGTTGGA
>JAGWNV010000091.1 GCA_028872975.1 Acidobacteriota bacterium | reverse complement strand
CTTCACCATCTCCACCTCGTAGACGCCCGGGCGCGCCACGTGGCCGGACAGGGCGAAGAGCCGGGTGCCGGTGGACCGGCCGGCGCCGAGGGCGGTGAAGGCGGCCGATCCCTGCTCGACGACCCAGGGCAGGTTGGAGAGGGTCTCCACGTTGTTGACCACGGTGGGCTCCCCGTAGAGCCCGATGGCGGCCGGGAAGTAGGGCGGCTTGATCCGGGGGAACCCCCGCTTGCCCTCGAGGCTCTCGAGCAGCGCCGTCTCCTCGCCGCAGATGTAGGCCCCCGCTCCGGGGTGCACGACGACGTCGAGGCTGAACCCCGACCCGAAGATGTCGCGTCCGACGGCCCCGTGCTCGTAGGCCTCGTTGAGCGCCTCGGTCACCCGCTCGAGGCCGAGGGCGAACTCGCCGCGCACGTAGAGGAAGGCCCGGGAGGCCTGGATGGCATAGGCGCAGATGACGATGCCCTCGAGCAGCTGGTGGGGGTCGCGCTCGACGAGGAGGTGGTCCTTGAAGGTGGCCGGCTCGCTCTCGTCGCCGTTCACGACGAGATAGGGCACGGGCCCCTTGCGCAGCATCGACCATTTCCGCCCGGCCGGGAACCCGGCCCCGCCCCGGCCGAGGAGGCTCACGGCGTCGACCTCGGCGGCCACCGCCTCGGGCGTCATGCCGAGGGCCTTGCGCAGGCCCCGGTAGCCGCCGGTGGCGAGGACCCGCTCCAGGGTGTGCGAGTCGGCGTGGCCCAGGCGCGA
Organism: Acidobacteriota bacterium; assembly: GCA_028872975.1. GTDB lineage: Bacteria > Actinomycetota > Acidimicrobiia > Acidimicrobiales > UBA8190 > UBA8190. Next base: position 7,952 of record JAGWNV010000091.1, on the reverse strand, counting down.
GCTCACGATGCGGGGCGCCTCCGTGACGGTCACGAGGCGCCCCCGCTCTGGGCGGCGCGCTCGGCCATGGCCTTCGCCGTCCGGGCCCGCTCCACCGCCACCGTCTCGTCGTCGACCCGGAGCCCGCCCCGGCGCCGGACCCGCACCAGGGTCCCGTGCGGCGGCACGACGTCGTCGAGCCGGCCGCTTCTCAGGTCGTCGACGAGGCTGTCGAAGGAGGACTCGGTGAGGTCCCCGAAGAACCGGTGGTTCACCTGGCACACCGGGGCCCGCCCGCAGTCGGCCAGGCACTCGGCCTCCTCCAGGGTGAACACCCCGTCGGCCGTCGTCCCGCCGCTTCGCACCCCGAGGTGCTCCTCGGCGTGCCCGAGCAGCTCGTAGGCGCCGCGCAGCATGCAGGCGATGTTCGTGCACACCGACACCAGGTACCGGCCCACCGGCTCGGTGTGGAGCATGTCGTAGAACGAGGCCGTGCCCAGCACCTCGGCCGGGGACAGCCCGACCAGCTCGGCGATCTCGGCCATGGCCTCGGGCGTGAGCCAGCCGTCCTGCTCCTGGGCCAGGTGGCAGATGGGGATGAGCGCCGAGCGGGGGTGGGGGTAGAGCCCGAGGAGCTCGACGGCCCGGGCCCGGGTCTCCTCCGAGAGGTGTGGGCTCACCGGTCCACCTCCCCCATGACCGGGTCCACCGAGGAGATGGTGGCCACGGCGTCGGCCACGAGGCCCCCCCGGAGCATGACCGGCAGCGCCTGGAGGTTCACGAACGACGGCGCCCGGACGTGCAGCCGGTACGGCTTGGCCGTGCCGTCGGAGACGAGGTAGCAGCCGAGCTCGCCCCGGGGCGACTCCACCGCCACGTACACCTCGCCCTCGGGGACCTTGAACCCCTCGGTGAAGATCTTGAAGTGGTGGATGAGCGCCTCCATCGACTCGTCGATGCGAGCCCGCGGCGGCGGGGTGACCTTCTTGTCCTGGACCCGGTAGTCCCCGGCCGGCATCTTGTCGAGGACCTGGTAGATGATCCGGATCGACTCCCGCACCTCGTTGAGCCGGATGGCGTACCGGTCGAAGTTGTCCCCGTAGGTCCCGACCACCACGTCGAAGTCGACCTCGTCGTAGGCGAGGTACGGCATGTCGCGGCGCAGGTCCCAGGCCACCCCCGTCGACCGCAGGATGGGCCCGGTGACGGACAGGGCCATGGCCTCCTCGGCGGTGATGGCCCCCACGCCCTCGGTGCGCTCGCGGAAGATGGGCTGGCCGGTGAGCAGCTCGTCGTAGGTCTCGAGGCGGCGCAGGACGGTCTCGCAGATGACCTCGACGTCGTCCTCCCAGCCGTCGGGGAGATCGGCGGCGGTGCCCCCGGGGCGGATGAAGTTGTGGTTCATCCGCACGCCGGTGGTCTTCTCGAAGAAGGCGAGCACCATCTCCCGCTCGCGGAAGCCGAAGATCATCATGGTGGTGGACCCGAGGTCCATCCCGTTGGTGGCCAGCCACATGAGGTGCGAGGACACCCGCTGCAGCTCGGCGAGGAGCATCCGGATCCACACCGCCCGGGGCGGCAGCTCGACCCCGAGGAGCTTCTCGGTGGCCAGGGCGAACACGAGCTCGTTGCTGAGCGGCGCCAGGTAGTCCATGCGCGTCACGTTGGTGGCGCCCTGCTGGTAGGTGAGCTCCTCGCCGGTCTTCTCCATGCCGGTGTGGAGGTAGCCGATGATGGGCTTGGTGCGGAGCACCGTCTCCCCGTCGAGCTCCATCATGAGCCGGAGCACCCCGTGGGTGGACGGGTGCTGGGGGCCGAGGTTGATGATCATCGAGTCGTCGCCGGTGCGCTCGACGTCGACGTCCGACGAGCCCGGTGCACCGCCTTCGGGGAGCCGCAGCACCGCCCCCCGCTCCCGGCGCAGCTCCTCGGGAGAGGTCTGCGCCCGGTCGGCCAGCTCCTGGCTGCCCTCGTAGGTCTCCTGGACGAGCCCGCTCCCCATGTCGTGCTCGCTCATCGGGGCCCCGGGGCGTCCTTGAACTGCACCGGGACCCGGCCCACGCCGTAGTCCTTGCGCAGGGGATGGCCCTCCCAGTCCTCGGGCATGAGGATCCGGGTCAGGTCGGGATGCCCGGCGAAGCGGATCCCGACCATGTCGAAGGCCTCGCGCTCCATGGCCTCGACCCCGGGGTAGAGGTCCCACAGCGAGGCGAGCACGGGGTCGGACTCGGGCACCTGCACCCGCACCTGCACCCGGCGGCGGCCGGACACCGACACCAGCTGCACCACCACCTCGAAGCGCTCGGGCGACACCTCGGGGGGAAGGCGCCGGCCGAAGTGGCTCAGGTAGTCGACGGCACAGAGGTCGAGGCACATCTCGAAGCCCTCGTCCCGCAGCCTCGAGACCGCGTCGTGGTAGTCGCGGCGCGACGGGAACGTCGCCGCCCCCTCGACGGCGGTCAACGGGGCGTCCCCAGGCGCACGGCGCCGGGGCGCTCGGGCACCCACCCGGCCAGCTCCTCCTCGCCACCACTGTCGGGGACATGGGGCCGCCGGGTGATCTCGCCGGTGCGGATCTTCTCGTGCAGCGTGAGGATGGCGTGCATGAGGGTCTCGGGGCTCGGGGGGCAGCCCGGCGCGTAGACGTCCACGGGGACGATCTGGTCGACGCCCTGGACGATGGCGTAGTTGTTGAACATCCCCCCCGTCGAGGCGCACACCCCCATGGAGATGACCCACTTGGGCTCCATCATCTGGTCGTAGACCTGGCGCAGCACCGGGGCCATCTTCTGCGAGACCCGCCCGGCCACGATCATGAGGTCGGCCTGGCGCGGCGAGGCCCGGAACACCTCCATGCCGAACCGGCTCAGGTCGAAGTCGGCCGCCCCCACCGCCATCATCTCGATGGCGCAGCAGGCCAGGCCGAAGGTGGCCGGCCAGACGCTCATCCGCCGGGACCACTTGACGAGGTCCTCGAGGCGGCCGGTCAGGAAGTTGTGCGGGAGGTCCTCCAGCCCCATGGACTCCCCCTGGCTAGGCGGCCCGCCCGGCGCGAGGCCCGCCCTCGGGACCGACGCGGGCCACGGTCGACTCGGTGGTGCGCTCCCCCATGGCCACCCGCAGGCGCTTGGCCGGCCCCCAGTCGAGCGCCCCGTTGCTCACGAGGTACACGAAGGACACGAAGACGATGGCGGCGAAGACGAGCACCTCGACGAGCCCGAAGGTGCCGAGCTCCCGGTAGGTGACCGCCCACGGGTAGAGGAAGACGATCTCGATGTCGAAGATGATGAAGATCATCGCCACGAGGTAGAAGCGCACCGGGAACCGCTGGGGCGGCTCGACGTCGGGCACGATGCCGCACTCGTAGGGGGCGACCTTGGCCGCCGTGGGCCGCTTGCGCGGCGCCAGGAGCGAGGAGGCGACGAACGAGAGCGCCGCGAAGACGGTGCTCAGGGCGAGAAGGAGGAGGACCGGGAGGTACTGGGCCATGAGCGGCCCCGGTCTACCACGCGCTCGTTCTCGGACGCACATTCGTCGCGGCCCCCCGCCGGCCGCCCCGGCACCCCCCGTGGACGGCCCCGGGACGGCCCGGTCGAGCCCTCGGCCGGCCCGACCTACGATCGCCTCGGTGGACAACGAGATGCACGACGTCCTCGTGATCGGGGCCGGCCCCGGCGGCAGCGCCTGCGCCTACTGGCTGGCCGACGCCGGCTGGGACGTGGCGGTGGTCGAGAAGAAGCGCTTCCCCCGGGAGAAGACCTGCGGCGACGGCCTCACCCCCCGCTCGGTCCGCCAGCTCACCGACATGGGCCTGGCCGGGGCCCTGGCCGGGGCCCACCGCCACCGGGGCCTGCGCAGCTGCGGGTTCGGCCTCACCATGGAGCTGGCCTGGCCCCGCCACCCCTCGTTCCCCGACGTCGGCTACGTCATCACCCGCCACGACCTCGACCAGCTCGTGGCCGAGCGGGCCGAGAAGGCCGGCGCCGTCGTCTACCAGGGCACCGAGGCGGCCGAGCCCGTCCTCGAGGACGGCGACGAGGCCCCCGGGCGGCTGCCCCGCTGCACCGGCGCCCTGGTCGTCGACCGGGCCACGCGGGCCACCCGCTTCATCCGGGCCCGCTACGTGGTGGTGGCCGACGGCGCCAACTCCCGCTTCGGCCGGGCCCTCGGGGCCACCCGGGACCGGGGCCACCCCCTCGGCATGGCCCTGCGGGGCTACTTCCGCTCCCCCCGCCACGACGACGAGTTCATCGAGTCCCACCTCGACCTCCGCGTGGGCGGGAGCGAGGTGGTGCCCGGCTACGGCTGGATCTTCCCCCTCGGCGACGGGCGGGTGAACGTGGGCGTGGGGCTGCTCTCGGCCGAGGGCAAGTACAAGGGCATCAACACGAGCCACCTCATGAGCGCCTTCCTCGACCAGGCGCCCAGGTCCTGGGGGCTCTCCCCCCAGGTCTCCTGCGGGCCCCCCACGGGCGGGAAGCTCCCCATGGGCCTGTCGGTGGCGCCGCGCGTCGGGCCGACGGTGGTCGCCGTGGGGGACGCGGCGGGGGCCATCAACCCCATGAACGGCGAGGGCATCGCCTACGGCTACGAGACGGGCCGCCTGGCCGCCGCCTGCCTGGGCCGGGCCCTCTCGGGCGAGGGGACGGCCGCCCTCGACGACTACGAGCGCCAGCTCGAGGACGCCTACGGCCTCTACTACCGGGTGGCCCGCGACTTCGTGGCCCTGATCAGCCACCCCCGGATCATGGAGGCCTGCGTCCGCACCGGCATGCGGTCCCAGACGGTCATGGGGGTGCTGCTCAAGATCATGGGCAACCTCATGCGCGGCGACGAGATCGGTGCCGCCGAGCGGACCTACCAGGGCCTGGCCGCCATCGCCCGGGCCGTGCCGGGCCTGTAACCGGGACCCTCAGCCGCCCGCCACGGCGGCGGCGGCCTCGGCGGACAGCGCCACCACCTCGTCGAGGACGGCCTCGTCGTGGGCCATCCCGGGGAAGAGCACCTCGTAGGGCCCCGGCGCCAGGGCCACGCCGCGCTCGAGCATGGCCGTGAAGAACGCCGCGTAGCGCCCCGAGGACGCCGAGGCCCGGGCCGCCGCGTAGTCGCCCACTTCGGCCTCGGCGAAGAAGATCCCCACGAGCGGGCCCACCACCGGGACCTGCACGGCCAGCCCGGCGGCGCCCACGGCCCCGGCCAGGCCGTCGCCGAAGCGCCGGGCCCGCCCGGCCAGGGCCTCGTAGTCGGCCGGCCCCACGCTCGACAGCACGGCCCGGCCGGCGGCGGTGGCGAGGGGGTTCCCCGACAGGGTCCCGGCCTGGTACACGGGGCCGTCGGGGGCGAGCACGGCCATGACCTCCCGGCGGCCCCCGAAGGCGCCCACGGGGAGCCCGCCGCCGATCACCTTGCCGAAGCACCACAGGTCGGGCCGGACGCCGTAGCGGGCGGCGGCCCCGCCGGGGCCGAGCCGGAAGCCGGTGATGACCTCGTCGAAGACGAGGAGCGCCCCCACCTCGTCGCAGGCCCGCCGGAGCCCCTCGAGGAACCCGGGGGCGGGGGCGACGAGGCCCATGTTGGCGGCCACCGGCTCGACGACGACGCAGGCCACCCGCTCGTCGAGCTCGGGCACCACGTTGTAGGGCACCACCAGGGTGTCGGCCACGGCGCCGGCGGGCACCCCGGCCGAGCCGGGCAGGCCCAGGGTGGCGGCGCCGCTCCCGGCGCCGGCCAGGAGGGCGTCGGCGTGGCCGTGGTAGCAGCCGTCGAACTTCACCACCCGGTCGCGCCCGGTGCAGCCTCTGGCCAGGCGCAGCGCGCTCATGGCCGCCTCGGTGCCCGACGACACGAACCGGACCTGCTCGCAGCCCTCCACCGCCCCGGTCACGAGCTCGGCCAACAGGACCTCGCCGGGGGTGGGGGCGCCGAAGGTGGTGCCGGCGGCGGCCGCCTCGGCCAGCGCGGCGGTGACGGCGCCGTGGGCGTGGCCGAGGAGCACGGCCCCGTAGGACTGGACGAGGTCGACGTAGCGGCGGCCGTCGGCGTCCCACACGTAGGGCCCCTCGCCCCGCACCACGGTGTAGGGCGTGCCCCCCACCGCCGCGAAGGACCGCACCGGCGAGTCGACGCCGCCGGGGATGACCTGCCGGGCCCGGTCGAACCAGGCCCGGTTGCCCCCGGCCGTCACCCGGCGAGGAGCCGGGCCACCTCGGCGGCCCCGTAGGTGAGCACCGCCGTCGCCCCGGCGCGCTTCACGGCGAGGAGGTGCTCGAGGAGCACGGCCTCACCGTCGATCCAGCCCCGCTCGGCGGCGGCCTTCACCATGGCGTACTCCCCGCTCACGTGGTAGGCGGCCACGGGCACCTCGCAGGTGCGGGCCACCTCGGCCAGGACGTCCAAGTAGGCGAGGGCGGGCTTCACCATGACCATGTCGGCGCCCTCGGCCACGTCGAGGGCCACCTCGGCCAGCGCCTCACGGCGGTTGGCGGGGTCCTGCTGGTAGCCCCGCCGGTCGCCCCCGCCGGCGATGGTGACGTCGACCGCCTCCCGGAACGGCCCGTAGAGGGCCGACGCGTACTTCGCCGCGTAGGCGAGCACGGCCGTCTCGGTGAAGCCCTCCCCGTCGAGGGCGGCGCGGATGGCGGCCACCTGCCCGTCCATCATCCCGCTGGGGGCGACCACGTCGGCGCCGGCGCGCGCCTGGGCCAGGGCCACCCGGCCGTAGCGCTCGACGGTGGCGTCGTTGTCGACGCCGCCGTCGGCACCGAGCACCCCGCAGTGGCCGTGGTCGGTGTACTCGTCGAGGCACAGGTCGCAGATCACGACGAGCTCGTCGCCGGCCGCGGCCTTGAGCTCGGACACGGCCCGCTGGACGATCCCGTCGGGGTCCCAGGCGCCCGACCCCTCGGCGTCCTTCGCCGCCGGCACGCCGAAGAGGACGACGGCCGGCACCCCGAGGGCGACGAGCTGCTTGGCCTCGGCCAGGAGCGACGGCACGGTGTGCTGCACGTGGCCGGGGAGCGACCCGATGGGCACGGGCTCGTCGACCCCCTCGCGCACGAAGAGCGGGGCCACGAGGTCGTCGGGGCGCAGCGCCGTCTCGGCTACGAGCCGCCGCAGCGCCGGGGTGCGCCGCAGCCGCCGCATCCGCCGCACCGGGAAGGCGCCCGTCACGACGGCATCCTACCGACGGCCCCGCGCCAGGGCGCCGCCGAGCGCCTCCACGAGACCCTCGACCCCGTCGCCCGACGCCTCGACGGCGACGGCCAGGCCGGCGGCACGCGCCGCCTCGGCCGTCGTGGGGCCGATGCAGGCCACCACCGCCGGCACCGGTCGCTCCCCCGCCAGCGCCAGGTAGGCCCGCACCGTCGACGGCGAGGTGAAGGTGACGGCGTCGGCCCCGGCCGCCTCGTCGAGGAGCGCCTCGGGGGCGGCGGTGACGGCCACGGTGCGGTAGGCGGCGACCTCCTCCACCGTCCACCCCTTGGCCCGAAGCCCCTCGCCGAGGACGGGGCGCCCCTCGGCGGCACGCGGGTAGAGCACCGCCGGCGCCCGGCCGGCGCGGCCCTCCGCCGGCGCCGGGGGCATGGCGGCCACGAGCCCCTCGGCCCCCGGGCCGGGGCCCACCAGGTCGGCCTCCAGGCGATGGGCGGCCAGGGCGGCGGCGGTGGCCGGCCCCACCACCGCCAGGCGCACCCCGGCCAGCGCCCGGACGTCGGCGACGCCGGCGAGGGCGCGGTCCACCCCGACGGCGGAGCTCCACACCAGCCAGTCGAAGCTCCCGGCCCGGCCCATGGCCCGGCGCAGCGCCTCCCCGCCGTCGTCGGGATCGGCGCTCGCCACCACCGGGAGCCCCACCACCACCGCACCCGCCGCCGCCAGCAGGTCGGTGAGGGCCCCGGCGCGTTCGGCGGCCCTCGTCACCACGACCCGCCGGCCCGAGAGCGGCCCCGGCGCCGGTCCCCCGAGGGCGAGTC
>JAGWNV010000090.1 GCA_028872975.1 Acidobacteriota bacterium | reverse complement strand
CTGCCCGCGGCGGATGAATCCGGAGAAACCGCCGGGGTTAGGGCTTCCGAGCTTCACCACCCCGGCGTGGCGCGGGTAGACGGCCAACTGCTTCCCAGGGAAGTGAAAGGGCCAGTCCCGGAACACGTATACGTGCTGGTCGGTGACCAGGACGATGCGATGGAAGTAGAACGTCACGACGCCGATCGCCGTCTCGATCAGAGAACCGACGCTCGGCACGTATCCGACGACATCCTCCACCATGCCGACCAGCAGGGTGGTCAGCAGGTTGTTGTACGCGAAACACACCGCCACTCCCTGCCCGTTGACACGTGCGCGTCTGGCCATCCGCTGAGCCATGCGCTGGTTGTACTTCCGCACAGACAGGCCTGCATAGCCAGGAGTGTCGATAGCGTTCATGAGGGAAAGCTAGGGGACAGCGGCGAGGCCACCTCGGATGGTCAGGCCTGACGCCCGGCCCGGTCCGTCGAGGGTGGACCTTCCCTGATACCCAGTTCCGGGGCGTGCCGAACTCCCGCCCGGCGAGGCGCCATGCGGGCGAGCGTGGTCTCGGAGTGTGAAGCCCGCGCCGACGAAGATCAGAGCTCGACGACGACCTTCCCGGTGTTCTCGCCGGTGAAGAGCACGTTGAGCGCCTCGGGGGCGTGCTCGAGACCCCGGACGACGTGCTCGGCGTGGACCAACCGGCCCTCGCCCAGCCAGGCGGCCAGCTCGAGCTGGGCGCTCGGGAACCGCTCGATGTAGTCGAGGATGATGAAGCCCTCCATCCGTCCCCGGCGGGGGATGAGGTTCACGACGTTCACGAGGCCGGGCGGCCTTCCGGCGGCGTTGTACTGGGAGATGGCGCCGCAGAGCACCACTCGTCCCCGCATGGCCATCTGGGCGAGGCAGGTGTCGAGGATCTCCCCGCCCACGTTGTCGAAGTAGAGGTCGATGCCGCCGGGACAGTGCCGGCGGAGCGCTGCGGCGACGTCCTCGTGGCGGTAGTCCACCGCCGCGTCGAACCCGAGGGCACTCGTGACCCAGGCGCACTTCTCCTCGCTGCCGGCGATTCCCACCACCTTGCCGGCACCTTTCAGCTTGGCGATCTGGCCGACGAGGGACCCCGTGGCGCCCGCCGCCCCCGAGACGACGACCGTGTCCCCTTGGCGCAGGTCACCCACCTCCAGGAGGCCGAACCAGGCCGTCATGCCGTTCACCCCGAGCACGCTCAGCATCGCCCCCGCCTCGACGACCGGGGGGATCACGGTGAGCGCCGCCTCGCCTTCACCGGCCACGACGTAGTCCTGCCACCCGGTCATCCCGTAGACGACGTCACCCACGGCGTAGCGGTCGGTCCGGGACTCCACGATCTCGGCCAGCCCGGCGCCCCGCACCACCTCGCCGAGGCCGATGGGGGGCAGGTACCCGGGCCGGTCGTCCATCCAGGTCCGGATGGTGGGGTCCACCGACAGCCACCGGACCCTGGCCACGGCCTGGCGGGGCCCGGCACTGGGCCGCTCGGCGGTCTCGAGGCGAAGGGTCTCGTCGTCCACCATGCCGACCGGGCGCTCGGCCAGGACCCAGCGACGGTTCTCGGCGGTCACGAGGTCCACTCCTTCACCTGCGCCAGGGTCCCGGCGACGTCGCCGGCGATCGAGACGTTCAGGACGGTGACGCCGGCCTCCTCGAAGGCGGCGATGCGTTCCCGGACGTACCCGGCCGGGCCCACGAGGGAGGTCTTCTCGAGCAGCTCGGTGGGCACGGCCGCCGCCGCCTCCTCCTTCTTGCCGCTCAGGTAGAGCTCCTGGATCTCCTCGGCCTCCTTCTCGTAGCCGTAGCGCCGGGTGAGGGTGTTGTAGAAGTTCCGGCCCCGGGCGCCCATGCCGCCGATGTAGAGCGCCGCCATCGGCCGCAGCAGGTCCCGTAACCCCTCGACGTCGTCGCCGATGGCGAGGAGGCTCCCCGCCGCGATCTCGAGCGGCGGCAGCTCGGGTGGGCGACGCGCCGCGCCCTCGGCCAGGGCGCCCCCCCAGACATCGGAGGCCCGTTCGGGCCAGTAGAGGAACGGCAGCCACCCCTCCGCCATCTCGGCCGCCATGGCCACGTTCTTCGGCCCCATGGCCGCCACCCAGACCGGGATCCGCTCCCGCACCGGCCGGTTGATCAGCTTGAGGGGCTTCCCGAGACCCGTGCCCCGGTCGGGCGGGAGCGGGATGGGGTACAGGCCCTCGTTGGTCACCACCTCCCGCCGCCACACCTGCCGGCAGATGCCGATGATCTCCCGGGTCCGCTCGAGTGGCTTCGAGTACGGCACCCCGTGCCAGCCCTCGATGACCTGGGGCCCCGAGGCGCCGAGGCCGAGGTTGAACCGGCCCTCGCTCAGCGCGTCGATGCCGGCTGCCGTCTGGGCCAGGAGCACCGGGGTGCGGGAGAAGATGGGCAGGATGGCCGACCCGAGCTCGATGCGGGTGGTCCTGGCGGCGATGTAGCCCAGCTGGCTGGGGGCGTCGAGGCCGTAGGCCTCGGCCACCCAGACCATGTCGAGTCCGGCCCGTTCGAGCTCGGCGACGTGGTCGGCCGAGGCCTTCACCCCCCGGGAGTAGTCGAGCATGGTGCTCACCCGCATGGTCCCTCCTCCTCGCTCGGCTCAGCCGACGGTGGCGATGCCGCCGTCGACCGGGACCACGGCTCCGGTCATGTACGACGCCGCCGGCGAGGCCAGGAAGATGGCGATGCCGGCCATGTCCTGGGGCCGGCCGATGCGCTTCATGGGCGCGGCGGCGGCGATCTGCTCTCCGAAGGCCTCCAGGGTGGCGGCCATCATCTTCGACTCGAAGGGCCCCGGCGCCACGGCGTTGACGGTGACGCGGGGGGCGAGGCGGCGGGCCAGGTGCCGGGTCAGCTGGTGCACCGCCGCCTTCGAGGCGGAGTAGGAGTAGGTCTCGAGCACCGGCACGTGGATGCCGTCGATGGAGCCGATGTTGATCACCCTCGCCGGGTCCTCGTCGGTGGCGGCCTCCTCGAGGAGGGGGAGGAGGAACTTCGTCGTGTGGAACACGCCCTTCACGTTGAGCGAGAGCACCCGGTCCCAGGCGGCGTCGTCGAACTGCTCGAGGGGCGTGCCCCAGGTGTTCCCGGCGTTGTTCACGAGGATGTGCAGCCGGGGCTCGGCCTCGGCCAGCTGGCCCGCCAGCCGCCGGCAGCCGTCCTCGGTGGACAGGTCGGCGGCGAGGGGGATGCAGGTGCCCTTGGCGGAGAGCTCGGCCGCCGTCTGCTCGCACGCCTCGGCCCGCCGGGAGGAGACGTACACCTTGGCGCCCGCGTCGACGTAGCCCTCGGCGATCATCCGGCCGATCCCTCTCGAGCCGCCGGTCACGAGGGCCGTCTTGCCGGCGATGGAGAAGAGGTCGGGCACGGCCGAGGAGGATAGCCCTCGCCCCCACTGACCGATCCGCCCGCGGGCTATGGTCGGCACAGGGAGTCGCACAATGTCGGAGCACACCTCACCCGTCCACGCGGTCCTGAACCAACCGCCGCCGCTCGAGGGCTACGACCTCTTCGCCGCCGACGCCGCGCTGGCCGAGGGGGTCGTGCGGGAGGGGGCGGCCTGGGCCGACGCCGAACTGCACGCCGTCGGAGGGGCGGCCGGCTCGCCCGAGTGCATCGCCTGGGGCTTCGACGCCAACGCCCACACCCCGGAGCTCCGCTCCCACGACCGCGTCGGCAACCGCCTGGACGAGGTCGAGTTCCATCCCAGCTGGCACCGGCTCCTCGACTTCGCCGTGGCCCACGGCCTGCACGCCAGCCCCTGGGCCGAGGACCGGCCCGGGGCCCACGTGGCCAGGGCGGCCGCCTTCTACCTGTGGTCCCAGGTGGAGGCCGGCCACGGCTGCCCGGTGTCGATGACCTACGCCTCGGTGCCGACCCTGCGCCGCCAACCCGACCTGGCCGCCGCCTGGGAGCCCCTCGTCGTCTCCCGTCGCTACGACCCCGGTCTGCGGCCCGCCGCCGGGAAGGCGGGGGTGCTCATGGGCATGGCCATGACCGAGCGCCAGGGCGGCTCCGACGTCCGGGCCAACATCACCCGTGCCGAGCCCGCCGACGGTTCCGGGCCGGGAGCCGCCTACCTGCTCACCGGCCACAAGTGGTTCTGCTCGGCGCCCATGTGCGACGCCTTCCTCGTCCTGGCCCAGGCGCCGGGCGGCCTGTCGTGCTTCCTCATGCCCCGGGTGCTCCCCGACGGCGCCCGCAACGCCGTGCACATCGCCCGGTTGAAGGACAAGCTCGGCAACCGCTCCAACGCCTCGGCCGAGATCGAGCTCGAGGGGGCCCTGGCGTGGATGGTGGGCGAGGAGGGCCGCGGCGTGAGGACCATCGTGGAGATGGTCAACTGCACCCGCCTCGACTGCATCACCGGGTCTGCCGCCCTCATGCGCCAGGCCGTCGCCCAGGCGGCCCACCACGCCGACCACCGCAGCGCCTTCGGCCGCCGGCTCGCCGACCAGCCGCTCATGGCCAACGTGCTCGCCGACCTCGCCCTCGAGTCCGAGGCGGCCACCGCCCTCATGGTGCGACTCGCCGGTGCCGCCGACCGGGCGGCGGGCGACGAGCAGGAGGCCCACCTGCGCCGCCTCGGCACGGCGGTGGGGAAGTACTGGGTCTGCAAGCGGACCCCGCCCCACGTGGCCGAGGCGCTCGAGTGCCTGGGGGGCAACGGGTACGTGGAGGAGTCGGTCATGCCCCGGCTGCTCCGGGAGGCCCCCGTCAACTCCATCTGGGAGGGGTCGGGCAACGTGAACGCCCTCGACGTCTTGCGGGCCACGGCCAAGGAGCCGGCCGTCCTCGAGGCCTTCTTCACCGAGGCCGGGCAGGCGGCGGGCGCCGACCGGCGCCTCGACGACCACCTGGCCTCGCTCCGCAAGGAACTGGCCGCCCCCGCCGACCTCGAGCGCAACGCCCGCCGGGTGGTCGAGGCCATGGCCCTCGCCGTCCAGGGGTCCCTCCTCGTCCGCTTCGCCCCGACGGAGGTGGCCGACGCCTTCTGCGCCTCGCGCCTCGCCGGCGACGGCGGCCACGTCTACGGCACCCTCCCGTCGGGGGTGGACTGCGCGGCCCTGGTCGAGCGCGCCCGGCCGGCGGCCTGAGGCGTCACGCCCGGCCGGTGCCAGACCTCTTCGACGTCGTCCGCTCCCAGCGGGCCCACCGGCGGTTCGCCGACGATCCCGTCCCCGACGCCGTGATCGAGCAGGTCCTCGAGGCGGCCACCTTCGCCCCGAGCGCCGAGAACCGCCAGCCCTGGGTCTTCGTCGTCGTCCGGGAGCCCGCACTCCGGGCCCGCATCGGGGACCTCGTGCGCCGCGCCTGGGAAGGGGGTGCGCGGGACCACTCCGCCGGGCGGCTGCCGGCGGGCATGCTCGCCGACGTCGACCGGGGCGCCACCGGGGGCCTGGCCGGGGCGCCGGTCATCGTGGTGGTGGGCGCCGACACCGGTGACGTCCATCCCAGGGCCCTCGAGGCGTCGGTCTTCCCGGCTGTGCAGAACCTGCTCCTCGCCGCCACCGCCCTCGGGCTGGGCAGCGCCCTCATGACCCTGCCGCTCGCCTTCCCCGCCGAGCTCGCCGAGCTGGTGGGTCTCCCCGACCACGTCCGGCCCGTGGCCGTGGTGCCCCTCGGCGTCCCGGCGCGCCCCCTCGGCCCCCCGCGCCGCCGGCCGGTGTCGGAGAAGGCCCACCGGGACCGCTACGGGGCGGGCTGGTAGGGCGCTCCCCTCAGGCGGCCATGGCGGCGATCTCGGCCTGGACCATGCGCTCGTGCTCCTCCTCCTCACGGCGTGCACGGCGCGGGCTCCAGCGGCCCTTCATCACGAAGACGAAGGGGAAGAGCATGAGCTCGGTCCCGAAGCTGACCCACCACCACCGCTGCCATTCCTTGGGCGAGGCGGCCAGGGCGTTCGACACCTTCGTGCCGTAGGCGCTGAGCGTCCGCAGGTCGGCGGCGGGGAGCTTGCTCACGGCGACGAGCCGGGTGAGCGCCTCGGAAGAGCTCACGTGCAGCTTGCCGGAGATCTCCGACAGCGCCGTGCCCAACGCCCCGGTGTCGCCGGGGTTGGCGAGCAGCTTCGACGCGGTGCCGCTGTCGACGGCGCTCAGGGTCTGGACCTCGGCGGGATGGGCGGCCAGCACCGCCTGGACCTGTGCGCCGTGCTCCATGAGCGGCGTCATGGAGGTGACGACGTAGGGCAGCACGAACAGCGACCCGGCGATGGCCAGGCGCAGCACCCAGCCCCACACGGCGAGACCGGTGGCGGTGAGCGCCGGGCTCCGGGCCTCGACCGTCTCGGTGAAGGCGGCCAGCCAGGGGGCGAAGGTGAACCCCAGGAAGACGGCCAGCAGGCAGAGGATCCAGACGAAGGTGTAGTAGCTCGTGCCCGCTTGGGTAGCGTGCAGGGCGAAGAGGGCGGTGGCCACCGCCGAGCCGGCGATCCCGACCACGATGAACGGCTTGCGCACCCGGAGCCGGTCGGAGAGGAGGCCGACGACCACCATCGAGCCGGCGTTGAACGCCCACATCCAGTTGCCGAGGGCGTTGGCACGCTGCTGGGTGTAGCCGAAGGTGGTCACCATGTAGGCCACGAGGAAGGCGATCATCGTGTAGTAGACGATGAGGTACAGCCCGATGCCGACGGCCGATCCCACCGTGTCGAAGTGGACGATCTTGCGCCACGGGTGACGGAGGCTCTCCTCGACGTCGATACCGGCGGCTCGGGCCTCGACGAGCTGGCGGTCCTTGATGCTCACCATCAGCTGGTCCCGCAGGCCGGGCGAGAGCTCCCTGAGCCCGAACAGGGCGACGGCGAACAGCGCCATGCCGGCCACGCCGCAGATGACGAACTGGTCCTGCCAGGCGTGGAGATGCCCGAGGGTGTTGCTGGAGACGAGCGCCACCGTCAGGCTGGCGATGACCGGTCCCATCGTCCACAGGCCCATCGCCGACCCCCGGCCCATCTGAGGCGAGAAGTCGCGCACGAGCGCCGGTGTGGCGACGAGCATCACGCCTTCGACGAACCCGAGCACGCCGTAGAGCACGCCGTAGACCCACATGTTGGGGGCGTTGGGCATGCCGACGAGCACGATGAGCCCGGTGACGAGGAGGCCGTAGACGACGAGGTTGGCCCGCCCCCAGCGGTCGGCGAGGCCGGCGATGAGCGAGGCGAAGGCGCCGACGAGGTTGCCGACCACGACGATGTAGACGAAGAAGGGCCAGGTCATGTGGTACTCGGCCACGATCGACGGCGTGACCGCCGACTGCACGTAGAACTCGTAGTAGAGGATGATCGTGGACAGCACCACGAGCGACAGGTACCAGTACCGGGCGCTCGTCTCGGGGTAGTGGTCGAGACTCCTATCCCACAACCGGCGCACGGGCGAGGGCCGGGCGGCCTGGCGGTGCTGGAATCGGAGCGGGAACGGGTGGCTGGGAGACGCCAGGGACATGGTCCACCTCCACGAGGTCCCGGACCCGACTGCGCCGAAACCCCTTTGACCGACGGTACGCGGATCGCGTGCCGTGCCCAGGGGCGAAGGTCACTCCCTGCGGCGGTCAGCTCCCCGCCAGCGTTTCGAGTAGCCGGCCGTACCGCATGAGGTGGCGGTCGCCGAGGAAGCCGTCGCGGACGTGGCCGTGGGCGCGCCGGCCCATGGCCGCTCCCCGGTCGGGGGTGGCGAGCACGCCGGCCACGGCGTCGGCGAAGGCATCGAGGTCGGCGGGGTCGTCCAGGAGGATCCCCGTGCCGGGGGCCACCTGGTCGACGATCCCGCCCACCGCCGAGGCCACCACCGGCCTCGCCTTCCACATGGCCTCGGCCACGGTCAGCCCGAAGCCCTCGGCCAGGCTCTTCTGCACCACCACCGCCGCGCTCCGCTGGACGGCGTTCACCATGGCCGCGTTCTCCTCGACGTCGTCCATGGGGAGGCTCACGAGCCTGATCCGGGCCCGGGCCGCCGCCGGGAGGGCCCGCCAGGCGGCCGTGCACTCGCCGAGGACGACGGCGCTCTCCGGGTCGTCGGCCACCTCCCCCACGGCCGGGCCGACGAGGGCCAGGGCCGCCTCGGCCCGTCCGAGGACCCCGGTGGCGAACCCGGCGAGGACCCCGGCCATGTCCTTCAGGTGGTCCCAGCGCGACACCTGGACCACGAGGGGCATGCCGGCGGGGAGGGGCTCGCCGCCGAGGACGGTGGCGTGCCGGCGCACCTCGGCCGCCGAGCCGTCCCCGCGCACGAAGGGGGCGCGCTCGGGCGCGGGCCCGTCGTGGAGGCCGATCCGGCGCAGCACGGCGGCGACATCGGGCGCCGGGAGCTCCCGGTTCTTCGCCGACAGGGGGTCGATGGAGGGGGGGATGACCCAGAGCCGGTCGCCGGGCACCGCCGCAGGGGCGTAGGAGGCTCGGGAGAAGACGAAGGCGTCGCAGCTCGCCAGGTAGGGATCCAGGAACGCCCACGCCTCGTCGGTGGCCTCGTTCGAGGCGTCGGTGCCGACGTGGCACCGCCAGACCACCCGCCGGCCCCGGGCGGCGAGCGCCGGGGCCAGTCCCAAGGTCTGGGGGTCGTGGAGGACGACGATGTCCTGGGGCCCGACGTATCGGACGAGCTGCGCCTCGGTGGCGGCCAGGATCGCCTCGTAGTGGTCCCGCTCGGTCCGGCCCAGCGGGCCGCCGTCGCCCGACGCGCCGTGCAGCCGGTTGTGGATCCGCTTGGTG
>JAGWNV010000089.1 GCA_028872975.1 Acidobacteriota bacterium | reverse complement strand
TCCCTCCCCCGGGATTGGCGAGCACCAGGAAGGCGGCGAGACCTCCGGCGGCGGAGACCGACCCGATCCACTCCCGGACGCCGAGGGGGTGACGGAACCAGAACCCGAGGATGGCGACGAGGAAGGGAAGCTCGAGGGTCAAGATGGGCTGCACGGTGGTCAGCCGCCCGAAGTGGAGGGCGGTGAACTGCAGGAGGAACCCGGCGATCATCATGAGGAACCCGGCGATCCAGACCTTGCGCCGCAGGGCGTAGGCCATGAGCTTCCACCGCATCGTCGAGGCGGCCGGAGCGGTCTCGACCCCGAGACGCTGCAGGATGGTCGTGAGCGCGTTGGCCAGTGCTGCCAGAACGGCCAGGACGAAGGCCATCGGCCCTTGTTCTACCCCATCGACCCCTGTTGGCGGCGCTTCGGCGGCCCTCGGTACGCTCGGCGGGCCACCCGCGGGTGCGGGCGGCGATCGGAGGCACCGGTGGCCGACCCGGCGGTCGTGGAGGAGGAGATCACCCTGGAGGGCTTCGAGGCGGCAGCCCGCGCCTTCCTGGACGCCAACGCCGAGCCCCGGGTCGAGGTCCGCCGGGCCTGGGGCGAAGGCTCGGACCAGGTGTCGCTGCTCCCGGAGCGGACCCTCGAGGAGGAGCTCGAGGAGCTCGCCGCCGCCCGGGCCTGGGCCCAGAAGCGCTTCGACGCCGGCTTCGGCTGGATCACGGGACCGCCCTCCCTGGGTGGCCGGGGCCTGACCCGCGACCACCAGCGCGCCTACGACGCCCTCGAAGCCGGCTACGCCACCCCGCCCATGACGGCCTATGGGATCGGCCTGGGCATGGTGGCCCCGACCATCCTCGCCCACGCCACCGACGAGGTGAAGGAGCGGTACCTGCGGGCCATGTGGCGGGGCGACATCGTCGCCTGCCAGCTCTTCAGCGAGCCCGGGGCGGGAAGCGACCTCGCCGGCGTCCAGGCCCGCGCCGTCCGCGACGGCGACGAGTGGGTGGTGACGGGACAGAAGGTCTGGACCTCGGGCGCCCACCTCTCGGACATCGGCGAGGTCCTCTGCCGGACCGATCCCGACGCGCCCAAGCACAAGGGTCTCACCGCCTTCGTGGTCGACATGCACGCGCCGGGGGTCGAGGTCCGGCCCCTGCGCCAGATCACCGGCGGCGCCTCCTTCAACGAGGTCTTCTTCACCGAGGTCCGGATCCCCGACAGCCACCGCCTCGGCGAGGTGAACGGCGGCTGGACGGTGGCCCTCACCACCCTCATGAACGAGCGGGCCGCCATCGGCGGTGGCATGGCCGGGACGAGCAGCGGCAACATGGGCACCGAGCGGCTCCTCGAACTCGTCCGCCATCAGGGCAAGGACGCCGACCCCCTCGTCCGCCAGCAGGTGGCCCAGATCGTCATCAACGGCCGGGTCGCCTCCTACACGAACCTCCGGGCCATGGCCAAGGTGGCAGCGGGCCAGCTGCCCGGGCCGGAGATGTCGATCTCCAAGCTCACCTTGACCATGAACATGCGCCGCATGGTCGACCTGCTCTCGAAGGTCCTCGGGCCGAAGCTCGTCGCCGACTCCGGCGAGTGGGGGACCTACGCCTGGAGCCAGTTCGTCCTCGGCCTCCCCGGCATGCGCGTCGCCGGGGGGACCGACGAGATCATGCACAACATCATCGGCGAGCGGGTCCTCGGCCTCCCCAAGGAGCCCCAGCCCCGCTGAGCCCTCCGGAGGGGACGCCCCCGGTGCCTCCTCCCCCCGTCACCGCCAGGGCAGGTGCTCGGCGAACACCCAGCTGCGCCGGTGGATGGCGCTCAGGCCGTAGCCGCACAGGGCCCGCTTGTGGGCCGGCGACGGGTAGCCCTTGTTCCGGTCGAACTCGAAGGCCGGGAAGGACTCGGCGAGCTCCCGCATCATCCGGTCCCGGGTCACCTTGGCGAGCACCGAGGCGGCGGCCACGCTGGCGCAACGGGCGTCGGCCTTCACGATGGTCCGGACGACGGGCCGCCAGGTGCCGGTGGGGACCTCGTCGAACAGGGTCGGCTCGGAAGGGGGGGTCACGTAGTCGAATTTCCCGTCGAGGACGACGGCGTCGGGCCGCAGCGACCCCGGCAGGGAGGCGAAGGCCCGGCGGGTGGCCACCCGCAACGCCTCGGTCATCCCGAGGGCGTCGCACTCCTCGGGGCCGACGTGGCCCACCGACCATCCGGCGCACCAGTCCCCCACCCGCTCGAAGATGGCCTCCCGCACCTCCTCGGCGAGTTGCTTCGAGTCGCGCAGGCCGGTGGGGACCCGGCGACGGCCGGTGGCCACGACCGCCACCCCCACCGAGAGGGGCCCGGCCCAGGCCCCCCGGCCGACCTCGTCGACCCCGGCAACGAGCTCGTAGCCCTCCCGCCACAGCCGCCGCTCGTCGGTGAGCCGCGGCGGACCGGCGGGGGCAACGGCCGTGGAGGGCCGGGCCGGTGCCGGAGTGTTGTCCCCCGCCCTATTGAGCCCGGCCGTGGCAGAGCGCATCATGGGACCTGCGCCCCACGTCTCCACCTTCGTCCCGAGCCGGTGACGACGGGTGGCGCCGAACCCCCTGTGGTGGCGGCCCAGCGCTCCCCGGGCGTGCGGGAGCCGAAGGAGGGATGGGACATGCCCGAGAGGTCCTTCGTGACCGGGAGCCGACTCGACGGCCTGTTGCGGACCGGCACCCCGGTCGACGTGCGGAGCCGCTTCGTCGGCAGCTGGAGCCGAGGCTTCGAGGTCGCCGAGCAGGTGACCGAGCACGGGTACCGCATCCGCCGCCTGTCGGACGGCACCGTCCTCCCCGACGTCTTCTCCGACGACGAGGTCCGGCCCCGGGGCCAGCGGATCGACGTCTGGTAGCCGCCGACGCGCCGCCCGTCGGGGGCCCCCACGGCTCCCACCATGGCGGACCGCCGCACGCGCCGCGACCCTAGTCGGCCGGTCCCCCGCCGGCGGTCTCCTCGGTGATCCAGGCGAGGTAGTCCGGGTCCCCCCCGCCGATCCCGGTCACGACGATCTCCGGCACCTCGTAGGAGTGCGCCCGGCGGAGTCGGAGGCCCAGCTCCTCTGCCAGGGGTCCCGTTGTCTTGAAGGTGCAGACCCACTCCTCGGCGACGGTCACCTCGCCCTTCCACCAGTAGGTCGACCGGACCGGCCCCGACACCTGGGCGCAGGCCGCCAGCCTGGCCTCGACCCCGAGGCGGGCCAGCCGCTCGGCCTCCTCCACCGTCGGCGCCGTCACGGTCAGCTGGCAGTGCCCGGTCCCGATGGCCCGATCATGCCAGGCCCTCCCCTGCCGACAGGGCCGACCGGGTGACCTTGCCCATGGCGTTGCGGGGCAGGGCCTCGACCAGGTGGACGACCCGGGGCCGCTTGTAGGGGGCGAGCTCCCCGGCGGCGAACTCGACCAGTGCCCCGGTGTCGAGCACCGGGCCGGCCGGCACCACCCAGGCGGTGACGACCTCCCCCCACTCCTCGGACGGCGTCCCGGCCACGGCGACCTCGGCGACCCCGGGATGGCGGGCGAGGACCTCCTCCACCTCCGCCGGGTACACGTTGAACCCTCCCGAGATCACCACGTCGCCGGACCGGCCCAGGATCCGGAGGTACCCGTCGTCGACCTCGGCGAGATCCCCGGTGCGGAACCAGCCCTCGGTGAACGCGGCCGCCGTCGCCTCGGGGCGGCCGAGGTAGCCGGCGAACACCTGGGGCCCCCGCACGAGGAGCTCCCCGGACTCCTCCTCGACCCGGGCCTCGACGCCGGGCAGGGGGAACCCGACGGTGCCGGCCCGACGCTCCCCCTCGAGGGGGTTGGAGACGGTGAGGAGCGTCTCGGTCATCCCGTACCGCTCGAGGACGTCCACACCGTCGGCCCGGAGGGACCGCTGGAGGTCGCCGGCGAGAGGCGCCGATCCCGACACGGCCAGCCGGAGCGACCGGAGCTCGCCGGCCCGACCCGACCCGGCGATCCGGTGGTACATCGTCGGCACCCCAAAGAACATCGACGCCCCGTGATCGGCGGCGGCCTCGATCACGGCCCCCACGTCGAAGGAGGGCAGGAGCACCACCGAGCCGCCCGCGAGGAGAGAGGTGTAGAGGCCGGCGCAGAGGCCGTGCCCGTGGAAGAGGGGCAGGGCGTGCACCAGCCGGTCCTCCCCGGTCCACCCCCAGGCGGCGGCGAGAGCCCGGCTGTTGGCGAGGAGGTTCGCCGGCCCGAGCATCGCCCCCTTCGGCGCCCCGGTCGTCCCCGACGTGTAGCCGACGAGGCCCCCAGGGACGATGGCCCTTCGCCTGCCGGACCCGTCCCCGCCGTCCCCGGCGCCGGACCGGTCGAGGACGCCGAGCCCGTGGTCGGCCACCACCGGCACCCCGCAGGCGGCGAGGACCCGGGCCTGGTCGGGTCCGGCCGCCACCGCCACCGCCGGACGGACGTCCTCGACGACGTGACCGAGCTCCCGGGCCGTCGCCTCGGGATTGCAGGGCACCACCGTAAGCCCGGCCCGGAGGGCGCCGACGTGGGAGACGACGGCGCCGACGGTCCGGGTGGGGCTCCACAGCACGACCCCCCCGCCTCCGGCCCACCCCCCGAGCACCTCGGCGGCCCGGCCCGACCGGTCGTCGAGCTCCCCGGCCGTCACCCACCGGCCGCCGTCGGGACCGGAGGAGACCTCGAGGAGCAGCGGCGTCCGCGGAGACCCCGCCCAGGCCGCCGTCCACAGCGCCGGCAGCCCACCGGGGTGCTCGACGCCGGCGGGATCGAAGGCCGCCCCGGGGGCCAAGTGGTCGTGCCAGCTGCGCAGGGTTCGAGGAGACGGCGGTCGCACGCGGCCGTCCACGCTAGGAGACCACCGGCGTAGCCTGAGCCGATGGCCCGCCGACGCGTCAGCATCGTCCCCCACACCCACTGGGACCGGGAGTGGTACGAGCCCTACCAGAGCTTCCGGCTCCGGCTCGTCCGGATGCTCGACCGGCTCCTCCCCCTGCTCGAGGCCGACCCCTCCTACGTCCACTTCCTCCTCGACGGCCAGATGGCGGTGGTGGACGACTACCTCGAGGTCCGTCCCGAGGCCGACGACCGCCTCCGGGCCCTCGCTGCCTCGGGCCGGCTGTCGGTGGGGCCCTGGTACATCCTCATGGACGAGTTCCTCTCCTCGCCCGAGACCCTCGTCCGGAACCTCCAGATGGGCGTGGCCCGCGCCGCCGCCTTCGGCGGTGCCGCCCGGGTCGGCTACCTCCCCGACATGTTCGGCCACGTCGCCCAGATGCCCCAGCTCCTCGCCCAGGCCGGCTTCGGCCACGCCGTGGTCTGGCGGGGGGTGCCCTCGACGGTCGACAAGTCGGCCTTCTGGTGGGAGGCCCCCGACGGCTCGGCGGTGCGGGCCGAGTACCTCGTCGTCGGCTACTCGAACGGCTCCTCCATCCCCGACGACGCCAAGGCCCTGGTGCGCCGGATCGCCGACCACGAGAAGGAGGTGGAGGCCTTCCTCCTCGACGGGCTCCTCTTCATGAACGGGACCGATCACCAGGAGCCCCAACCCTGGCTGGGCCGGGTGGTGGCCGAGGCCAACGCCATCCAGGACGACTTCGAGCTCGAGGTCACCTCCCTGGGCCGCTACCTGGACACCGCCCCCACAGACGGGCTCTCCCGGTGGCGGGGCGAGCTCCGCTCGGGGGCACGGGCCAACGTCCTCATGGGCGTGGCCTCCACCCGGGTCGACGTGAAGCAGGCCGGGGCCACGGCGGCCCGGGCCATCGAGCGCCGCGCCGAGCCCTACGCGGCGCTCTTCCTCGCCCCCGACCGCTGGCCGGGCCGCCTCCTCGACCTGGCCTGGCGGGAGGTCGTCCGCAACTCGGCCCACGACTCGGTCTGCGCCTGCTCGGTCGACGAGGTGACCGATGCCGTCCTCTCCCGCTACGCCGAGGCGACCCGCATCGCCGACGGGATCGCCGAGGAGGTCCTCGCCGATCTCACCCGGTCCATGGCCGCCGCCGGGCCCGTGGCGGTCAATCCCAGGGCCCGCCCCCGAAGCGGCATCGTCGAGACGGTGATCGTCGGAGAGGAGACCCCCGAGGGGGTCCAGGCCCTCCCCGAAGAGCCCGGCGCCTTCGGCATCCCCCGCGGCCTCGGCCCCCTCACCCTCGACGCCGGCACCGTCCGGACCATCCTCGGGATGCTCCCCTCGGGGAGCCAGATCGACACCCACACCTGGATCCAGGACGTCCGGGTGGACGAGGACGACACCGGCCTCGACATCACCATCGACTTCGGAAGCGAAGAGCGCTTCGACGTGCCGATCGCCTCGATCAAGCAGGACCTCTACACCCGCCTCGGGGCCCGGCCCGACTCCCCCGTGCGGATCCGCATCGACCAGCCCCCCATCCGCAGGGCCCTCGTCCGCACCGGCGAGGTCCCCGGCTTCGGCTGGCAGGCGCTGGCGCATCGCCCCCTGGCCCATCCCGTCGAGGTGACCGACGCCGGAGACGGCGCCGTCGCCCTGGACAACGGCCTCTGTCGCGTCGTGGTCGACCCCGCCGAGGGCACCTTCACCCTCGACGGTGTCGCCGGGCTCGGCCGTCTCGTCGACATGGGCGACCACGGGGACTCCTACAACTACTCCCCCCCGGCCGGGGACACGGTCGTGGACCGGCCGGAGTCGGTCGCCGTCGAGGTCGGCGAACCGGGACCGGTGCGGGCCCGGGTGGTCCTCCGCTCCCGCTACCGGTGGCCGGCCCACGTCGACGGCACGACGAGGGCCCGGGTCGGGGAGGAGCCGGTGGAGGTCACCACCACCCTCGAGCTCTGCGCCGGCGATCGCCACGTCTCGGTCACGACGACCTTCGTCAACCCGAGCCGCGACCATCGCCTGCGCGTCCATCTCCCCCTGCCCCGACCGGCCGACCACTCCGAGGCGGAGTGCGCCTTCACCGTCGTCCACCGCGGTCTCGAGGTCGAGGGTCGTCCCGACGAGCGGGGCCTCCCCACCTTCCCGAGCCGCCGCTTCGTCTCCGCCGGCGGCCTCACCGTCGTCCACCACGGGCTCCTCGAGTACGAGCTCGTGGCCATCGACGACGCCGGCGCGGGCCCGAAGGCCGCCGAGCTCGCCCTGACGCTCCTCCGGTCGACGGGGATGCTGTCGCGCCTCGGCATGGCCTACCGGCCCCTTCCCGCCGGGCCCCTCACCCCGGTGCCGGGGCTGCAGATGGTGGGCCGGCAGCTCGACGGCCGCTACGCCCTCGCCGTCGACCACCCAGATCCCTACGCGCTGGCCGAAGACGTCCTCGATCCCCTCGACGTCGTCCATGCCCCAGGCGGCGGAACCAGAGGGCCCGAAGGCAGCGCCCTCGCCGTGGATGGCGCCCAGGTCTCCGCCCTCCGCCGCCAGGCGGGCGTCCTCGAGGTCCGGGTCTTCAATCCCACCCCGGCGCCGGCGCAGGTCCGCATCGGCGCCCGCTCGGGATGGCTCGTCGACCTCCTCGGCCGCACCCTCGGGCCCGTCGACGGCGCCTTCGACCTCCGGCCCTACGGCATCGCCACCATCCGGCTCCCCGGCGCCTGAACCGCGCCCCTAGCCCCGCTCGGCGGAATCCGCCGTCCCCCCCGAGTTCGCCGGCTCCTCGGAGGTCTCGTCCCCCTCGCGCCCCTCGGGCATGTGCACGGCGGCCCGGAGTCCCTCGGTGATGAGCTTCTCCCCCCTGTCACGGAGCTCCTCGATCTCCGACAGCACGTCGGCGAGCCGCTCCCATCGACGGCCGATGCGCCGCTCGAGGAGGGCCGGCTCGGTGCCGGGCCGGTGGAGGACCCACAGCTGGACCCGGCCGAGGTCCTTGAGCTGCCGGGGACGGACGGCCCGGAAGGAGAACTCACCGTCCCCGTCCGACTCGCCTCCGGCGGGATGGAGCTCGCGCAGCAGCGCCCCGTGGAAGTCGTCGGACAGCACCACGCTTCCGGGGTCGGCGATGGCCACTATGGCGTGGGCCAGGTTCACGACCGGGCCGTAGTAGTCCCCGTCCTGGGACAGCACGGGCCCTTCGGCGAGGCCGACCCGGACGTCGGAGAGGAGCTCGTCGTCGGCGTAGGCCTCGGCCAGCCCGAGGGCGATGCGGGCCGCCGCCGCCGCCGACTCGGTCACGAACATCGCCTCGTCCCCGATCATCTTGACGAGCCGGCCTCCGGCGCCGGTCACCGTGTAGTGCGCCACCTCCTCGAACCGGCTCACCACGACGGCGAGCTCGCCCTCGGAGAGCTGCTGGCTCAAGGTGGTGAAGCCCACCATGTCGGCGAACCCGACACAGAGCCCGGGGACCGTGCCAGCCCGCCTGCTGCGAAGCAGCATGGCCCGGCGGATGGCCGCCTGGACATGGCGGCGCCAGGCGAACTCGAGGAGCCGGGCCATGGCGGGGAGGGTGGGCTCGGCGAGCCGCACGGCGATGTCGGCCGCCTCCACGCTGTCGACCTGGCCGGCCGGGCCCGGGAAGGGGACGCCCATCATCCCCGGTGACACCTCGGCCTCGGCGATCCTCGCCATCGACGACCCGATCACCCTGGCCAGCTGGAGGGCGCTCTCGACGTCGGCGACGTCGAGGGCGAGCATGCCGTTGATGATGAGGATGGCCTCGACGTCGAGGTCGGTGAAGATCCGGTCGTCGGGCCCGGGGTCGGGGAAGCCGAGGGCGCGCCAGAACTTGCGGGCCAGCTCCACGGGCATGCCCGTGCGCGCCGCCACCTCCGATTCGCTGTAGCGCCGCTCGGAGGGCACGAGCAGCCGGTCGGCGACGAGGAGGTCCAGCAGGTCCTCGCGCTCGGCCCGGTCGAACTCCTCG
>JAGWNV010000088.1 GCA_028872975.1 Acidobacteriota bacterium | reverse complement strand
CGTTTACGCTGGTGGACCGTGACCGGCCCCGGCTGGACCCCCGAGAGCTGGCGGGCCCTCCCGGCCGCCCAGCAGCCCCGCTGGCCCGACGAGGCCGCCCTTGAGCGCGCCCTCAAGGAGCTGGCCGGCCTGCCCCCGCTCGTCTTCGCCGGCGAGGCCAGGCGGCTGCGGGCCGCCCTGGCCGAGGTGGCGGCCGGGCGGGCTTTTCTCCTCCAGGCCGGCGACTGCGCCGAGTCCTTCCAGGACTTCAGCGCCGACAGCATCCGCGACAAGCTCCGGGTGGTCCTCCAGATGGCGGTGGTCCTCACCTACGGCGCCGGCGTGCCGGTGGTGAAGGTGGGCCGCATCGCCGGCCAGTTCGCCAAGCCCCGCTCGGCCGACACCGAGCTGGTGGCCGACGTCGAGCTCGACTCCTTCCGGGGCCACATGGTGAACGACGACGCCCCCACCGCCGCCGCCCGGGTCCCCGACCCCGAGCGGCTGGTGGCCGCCTACCACCAGTCCGCCTCCACCTTGAACCTCCTGCGGGCCTTCACCACCGGCGGCTTCGCCGACCTCTCCCAGGTCCACCAGTGGAACCAGCAGTTCGTCGCCTCGAGCGCCGAGGGCCGGCGCTACGAGCAGATCGCCGGCGAGATCGACCGGGCGCTGCGCTTCATGGCCGCCTGCGGCATCGACCTCACCGCCGAGGTCTCCCTGCACCAGGTCGACTACTTCACCTCCCACGAGGCCCTCATCCTCCCCTACGAGGAGGCCCTGACCAGGGTGGACTCCCTCACCGGCGACTTCTACGACTGCTCGGCCCACATGGTCTGGGTGGGCGACCGGACCCGCCAGCGCGACGGCGCCCATGTGGCCTTCGCCTCGGGCATCTGCAACCCCATCGGCTGCAAGCTCGGACCCTCGGCGACCGTCGAGGAGGTCCTCGCCCTCTGCCGCCACCTGGACCCCGACCGCACCCCGGGACGGCTCACCCTCATCACCCGCCTGGGCGCCGCCGAGGTGGCCGACCTCCTCCCCCCGCTCCTCGAAGCGGTGCGCGACGAGGGCCACGGCGTCGTCTGGGCCTGCGACCCGATGCACGGCAACACCTTCGTGAGCGACACCGGCCACAAGACCCGGCGCTTCGACGACATCCTGGCCGAGATCCGGGGCTTCTTCGCCGCCCACCGCCAGGTCGGCACCTGGCCCGGCGGCGTCCACGTCGAGCTCACCGGCGACGACGTGACCGAGTGCCTCGGCGGCTACGGGGACATCCTCGAGGGCCAGCTCCACGAGCGCTACACCACCGTCTGCGACCCGAGGCTCAACGCCCGCCAGTCCATCGACCTCGCCTTCCGGGTGGCCGAGCTCCTCCGGGTCTGAGCCCCGGTCTCGCCGGCGCCGTCAGCCGGCCAGGTGGGCGGCGTCGTTGTAGCGCCGGAGCCGCCAGCCGTCGGCCTCCGCCCCGTCGGGGGCCACCTCGAGCTCGGTGAGCGAACTGTGCACGGTGGGCAGGCGCAGCCGCCGCCCTGCGTCGAGGCCGAAGCAGCGCAGCATGGCGGCCTCGACCACCCCGGCGTGGCAGACGGCCACGACGAGTTCGCCGGGGTGACGGCGCACGAGGGTCACCAGGGCGTCGGCGGCACGGGTCACGAACCCGCTCCAGCTCTCCCCCCCGGGGGCGAGGACGGTGGCCGGGTGGCGGCCCCAGTCGGGCTCGGGGAACCTGGCCGTGAACTGCGCCCAGGTGAGCCCGTCGGCCCGGCCGGGGTGCAGCTCGCACAGGGCGCAGTCCTGCTCCACGGCCAGCCCGCCTCCCCCCACGGTCCCGGCGATGGCCGCCGCCGTCTCGACGGCCCGGGGCAGGACGCGCGAGTAGAGCGCCGCCGCCCCGGCGAGCTCGCCGCTTCCGGCCAGGCGGCGCCGGAGGGCGGCGGTTTGGGCCCGACCGTGTTCGGAGAGGCCGGTGCAGCCCCGCGGACCGCCCACCACACCGGTCACGTTGCAGGTGGCCTCGCCGTGGCGCACCAGCACCAGGCGGGTGCGGGGGGTGGCCGAGGGGTCCTCGGCGGGGAGGGTCCGGACACCGGCGGGGACGGTCACGCCAGCTCGGACACGAACAGCTCGAGCTGGCGGAGGTTGCGGCACTCGTAGACGGCGTCGCAGTGCACGGCGTACTCCCCGAGGATGGAGTCGCCCGTGCCCCAGTAGGCGCGGGGCTCGGGATTGAGCCAGTAGACATGGCGGGCCCGGTGGCGCATCTCCTGGACGACCCAGGCCTGGCTGGCGTGGTAGTTGTTCCTGGCGTCGCCGAGCAGGAGGATGCTCGTGCGGGGCGTGATCTCCTCCGCCCAGCGTTCCCAGAAGACATTGAAGGCGTGCCCGTAATCGGAGTGGCCGTCCACCCACACCACGTCGGCCTCGGTGTTGATCCGGTGCAGCGCCTCGGCCACGTCGTCGACCCCTTCGAAGAACCGCGTCACCTCGTCGATGCCGTCGATGAAGACGAAGCTCCTCACCTTGGAGAACTGGGAGCTGATGGCGTAGACGAGATGGAGGGTGAACCGGGCGAAGGAGGCCACCGAGCCCGAGATGTCGGCCACCACGAAGATCTCCGGCTTCGCCGGCCGGGGGTAGCGGAACTTCGGGTCGACCGGCACACCTCCGGTGGAGAGCGAGTGGCGGACGGTCGATCGGAAGTCGAGCGGCCCCTTGCGCCCGTGGCGGCGCTTGCGGGCCAGGCGCACGGCCAGCTTCCGGGTGAGGGGGTGGATGGCCCGGCGCAGGGCGGTGAGCTCCTCGCGCGTGGCGTGCATGAAGTCGACGTCCTCGGGGAGGGGCTTGCGGACCGACCGGGCCAGCGCCTCGCTCCCCCGGTCGGCGACGAGCCGGCGACGGATCTCGTCCTCGAGCTCGCGGCGCAGCTTGTCCAGCCTGACCTGGAACTCGTCACGGGCCAGGCGCTCCTCGAGCGCGGTGAGGTTCCCCCCCGCCTCCCGGCGGGCCGTCTCGAGCAGCCGCCGGAGCATGCCGTCGAGGTCCAGGTTCCGAAGCGTCCGGTACAGGTAGTAGGTGCCCCCCACGGGCCGGCCCGGCTCCATCCCGGCGTACCGGGTGACGGCCTGGCGGGCCAGGGCGGCCACCTGGGCGTCGTTCGCCGACAGCAGCGCCCGGAAGAGCATCTCGGCCAGCTCCTCGGCCGACATTGCCTCGCCGGCGCCCCCACCCCGTCCCCGGCCCGTGCCGGGCCCGGTGGGCTGCTCGCCCTGCTCCTCGCCGGCGTCCTCGGCCTCCCCGTCGGCCCGGCCCTCCTCGTCGGCGCCGTGGTGGGGGGTCCGGAGGGCGAAGTAGATCTCGAAGGCCGTCTCGAAGGCCTTCCAGTGGGCCGAGGACTTCACGAGGGTGGCGGCCAGGGCGTACTTGAGGGCGTCGCGGTCCTCGAGCGGGATGTGGTGGACCGCCTCGGCGGCGTCGACGGCTTCGGTCATCGACACCGGCAACCCGGCGGCCCGGAGCTCGCCCACGAACCCGGTGAGGACGTCGAGCACCCCGGACCCCCGTCCCCCTAGGAGGAGGGTGTCGCCTGGTCGGCCACCTGCAGCTCCTTGGCGGCCCGCTCGAGGTCGCTTCGATACTTGAGGAGCACGTGCAGGGTGGCCTTGGCCTGCTCGGCGTCGATGGACTCGACACCGAGGACGACGAGGGTCCTCGCCCAGTCCAGGGTCTCCGACACCGAGGGGTACTTCTTGAGCTCGAGGGTCCGTAGCGACCGCACGATGCGGGCCACCTGGTCGGCGAGCTCCTCGGTGATGCCCGGCACCCGGGTCCGCACGATGTCGCGCTCGCGCTCGAGCGAGGGGTAGTCGAGGTGCAGGTACAGACAGCGGCGCTTCAGGGCTTCGGACAATTCCCTCGTGTTGTTGGAGGTGAGGAAGACCATGGGGATTCGCTCGGCCCGGATGGTTCCGAGCTCGGGGATCGACACCTGGTACTCCGAGAGCACCTCGAGCAGCAGCGCCTCGGTCTCGAGCTCGACCCGGTCGACCTCGTCCACGAGGAGCACGACCGGGTCGGTGGTCCGGATGGCCTCGAGGAGCGGCCGGGTGAGGAGGAACTCCTCGGAGAAGATGTCCTCCTCGAGCGTCCGCCAGGTGGCCCCCGCCTGCCCCCCGGCCCCCCCGGCGGCGGCGGTCCCGTCGGAACCGACCCCCGCCGGCTCGTCGACGAGCTGCTGGGCCTGGATGCGCAGGAGCTGCTTCTTGTAGTTCCACTCGTAGAGCGCCTTCGACTCGTCGAGACCCTCGTAGCACTGGAGGCGGATGAGTCGGCTACCGGTGACCCGGGCCACCGACTTGGCGAGCTCGGTCTTGCCCGTGCCGGCCGGGCCCTCCACCAGCACCGGCTTGGCCAGGCGATCGGCCAGGTGGACCACACCGGCGATCCCGTCGTCGGCCAGGTAGCCGCTCTCGGCCAGTCGGTGGCGGGCGTCGGTCACCGAGGAGAACCGCGCCGGGCCCGGATCGGGGAACCCGAGGGGGCCGATCCGGTCGTCGGGCCCGGTCACCTCCGCACCTGGCCGTCGCCGTGGACGAGGTACTTCACGCAGGTGAGCTCCCTGAGCCCCATCGGGCCCCGGGCGTGGAGCTTCTGGGTGGAGATGCCGATCTCGGCGCCGAGGCCCAGCTCCCCCCCGTCGACGAACCGGGTGGAGGCGTTCACCACCACGGCGGCGGCGTCGACCTCCCGGCAGAACCGCTCGGCGCTGCGGAGGTCGGCGGTGACGATGGCTTCGGAGTGCCCGGAGCCGAACCGGTCGATGTGGGCCATGGCGCCCTCGAGGTCGTCGACCACACCGACCGAGAGCTTGAGGGCGAGGAACTCGGTGGCGAAGTCCTCGTCGGTGGCGACGCCCATCGACGGCACCACGGCGCGGGCCCGTTCGTCGCCCACGAGCTCCACGCCCTCGAGGGCCTCGGCGGCGCGAGGGAGGAAGGCCTCGGCCACCTGGCGGTGGACGAGGAGGGACTCCGCCGCGTTGCAGACCCCGGGTCGCTGGGTCTTGGCGTTCACCACGATGGCGAGGGCCATGTCGAGGTCGGCCGAGGCGTCGACGTAGACGTGGCAGTTGCCGTCGCCGTCGATCACGACGGGGACCGTGGCGTGGCGCCGGACGGCCTCGATGAGCGAGTGCCCGCCGCGCGGGATCAGGCAATCGACGACGCCCTCGAGCTGCATGAAGGCGACGGCGGCCTCCCGGCTCGTGTCCTCGACGAGCACCACCCCGTCCGCCGGCAGCCCCGCCTTGGCCAGCCCGTCGCGCAGCGCCCCGGCCACCACCCGGTTCGACTCGAGGGCGCTCGAGGACCCCCGCAGCATGGTGGCGTTGCCGGCCTTGAGGCAGAGCCCGCCGGCGTCGCTCGTCACGTTGGGCCTGTTCTCGTAGATGATCCCGACCACTCCGAGCGGGGCCCGGACCCGTTCGACGCGCAGCCCGTTGGGCCGCAGCCCGCCTCCCACCACCTCCCCCACCGGGTCGGGGAGACCGGCGACCTGCCGGAGGCCCTCCGCCATCGACCCGATCCGGTCCTCCGACAGCCCGAGGCGGTCGAGCTGGGTGTCACCGGCCCCCTCGGCCCGGGCCCGGGACAGGTCCTCGGCGTTGGCCGACAGCACCTCGGCGGCCCGTTGCTCGAGGAGCTCGGCCGACAGCCGCAGGGCCTGGTCCTTGGCCGCCGTCGACGCCCCGGCCAGCACCCGGGAGGCACCGACGGCGCGTCGTCCCAGGTCTTCGAGGGCGGCGGTCGTCATGCCTCAGGCTACCCCCGGGACCGCCGCCCTCAGACGAGCACCACGAGGTCGTCACGGTGGACGACCTCGTGGACGGTGCCCTCGGGCAGGTCCCCGGTGCGCCGGCCGGCCAGGGCGGCCAGGGCGGCCGAGTCGTGGCGCACCAGGCCCTTGGCGAAGACGATCCCGTCGGGACCGGCGATCTCCACGGCGTCCTCGGCGCCGAAGCCGCCCTCGGCCCGGACGACACCGGCCGGCAGCAACGAGGCCTCGGCCTCGACCAGGGCGCGCCGGGCCCCCTCGTCGACGTGGAGGACACCGGCAGGGGCCAGGGCGAAGGCGATCCACAGCTTGCGGGCCGGCAGGCGCCGGCCCCGGGCCCGGAAGACGGTGCCCACCCCGGTCTCACCTCGGAGGGCGGCGCCGAGCACCCCGGGCCGACCGGCGTGGGCGATGACGGTGGCGACCCCCGACCAGGCCGCGATGCGCGCCGCGGCGAGCTTGGAGACCATGCCCCCGCTGCCGACCTCGCTGCCGGCCCCCCCGGCCGCCGCCTCGAGCTCGTGGTCGACGGCCTCCACCTCCTCGATGAGCGAGGCCTGCTCGTCGCTACGGGGGTCGGCGGTGAAGAGCCCCGGGGTGTCGGTGAGAAGGAGGAGCAGGTCGGCGGCGACGAGATGGGCGACGAGGGCCGCCAACCTGTCGTTGTCGCCGAAGCGGATTTCGTCGTCGGAGGTGGCGTCGTTCTCGTTCACCACCGGCACGACCCCCAGCTCGAGCAGTCGGGCCAGGGTCTGACGGGCGTGGAGGTACTGCTGGCGGTGGGCGAAGTCGAGCGGTGCCAGGAGGACCTGGCCCACGTGGAGCCCGCGGGCGCCGAGGGCGTCGTCGTAGAGCCGCATGAGCCGGTGCTGGCCGATGGCCGACACCGCCTGCAACGTGGCCAGGTCGGCCGGCCGCGGCCCCCCGCCGATCACGGCCCACCCCGCCGCGATGGCACCGGAGCTCACGAGGACCACGCTGTGACCCTCGCCGTGCAGCGCCGCCACCTCGCCGCACAGCCCCTCGACGGCGACCGGGTCGAGCCCCCCGTCGGGTCCGGTGACCGAGGACGACCCCAGCTTGACCACGACGGTGCGACCCTCCCCGCCGGAGGCGCCGGGGGGGGCGCCGGTCACCGGCCCCGCCGGCGCACCGGCTCCTCGGCGCCTTGTACCTCGAGGGCGGTCTCCTCGCGGTGGAAGGTGAAGGTGAGCGGGCCGAGGTGCACGACGTCACCCTCGTGCACCCCGGCCCGCCGCAGGGCGCGCTCCACACCGAGGCGCCGGAGGCGCTCCTGGACCACCCCCAAGGCCTCGTCGTCGGTGAGGTCGGACAGGCTCACGGCCCGCAGGGCGGCCCGGCCGCCGACGAGGAAGGACCCGTCGGGCTCCCGACGGACCTCGACGGACGTCTCCCCGATGGGACGGTGGACGACGATCCCCGACGTCGACTGCTCCTCGGCCTCGGCCCGCCGGGCCTCGACGACGAGGGCGGCGAGAGCGCCGAGGAGCTCGTCGAGGCCCTGCCCGGTCACCGCCGAGATGCACCGGGGCGGATAGCCGGGGGCGGCGCCGACGGCGTCGGCCTTGGACCCCACGACGAGCCGGGGCCGGTCGAGCAGCTCGGGCCGGTACCGACGGAGCTCGTCGAGGAGCACCCGCTCCTGTTCCTCCGCCGTCCGTCCGTCGGCGGCCACCAGGTCGAGCAGCACGAGCAGGACCCGGGCGCGTTCGACGTGGCGGAGGAACCGGTGCCCGAGGCCCCGGCCCTCGGCGGCGCCTTCGACCAGGCCGGGGACGTCGGCCACCACGAGCTCGGTCTCGTCGCCGGCGCCGCCGAGGCGGACGACGCCGAGGTGCGGCTCGAGGGTGGTGAAGGGGTAGTCGGCCACCTTGGGCCGGGCCGCCGAGATGCGCGAGACGAGGGTGCTCTTGCCGGCGTTCGGGAACCCGACGATGGCCACGTCGGCCACGAGCTTGAGCTCGACGTCGAGCCACCGTTCCTCGCCGGTCTCGCCCTGCTCGGCGAATGCCGGCGCCCGGCGGCGGTTGGTGAGGAACCGGGCGTTGCCCCGGCCGCCCCGGCCGCCTCGTGCCACGAGGGCCCGGTCCCCCGCCGACCCCAGGTCGGCGACGACCTCGCCCCCCTCGGCCCGCGACCGGCGCACGACGGTCCCCACGGGGACCGGGACGTCGAGGTCCGCACCGTTGGCCCCGTGGCGCCGCCCACCCTGCCCGTGGCCGCCGGCGCCGGCCCGCCGGTGGGGGTGGTCGCGGAAGCCGAGCAGTGACGCCTGGTTGGCCGACGCCACCAGCCACACGTCGCCGCCCTTGCCGCCGTCGCCACCGTCGGGGCCCCCGCGCGACACGTGGGCCTCGCGCCGGAACGACACGGCCCCCGCCCCGCCGTCACCGGCCTTCACGTGGATCTGCGCTTCGTCGACGAAGCCGGGCACGCGTCCCGATGGTAGCTGGTGACCCTCCTGCTCTCGGACCCGGAGCGCCCTCGTACGCGCTCAGCCCGGCGGCGCCGGGATCGCCACGAGCACACCGGGCCGGCCCCAGGCGGCTCGTCGGTGGACGAGTGCCGCCTGCAACCAGGAGGGGACGAACACGTGCACCCGTCCCGACGCCGGGTCGAAGTGCCGGTCGATCACCGCCGCCACGGCGTCGACGGATCCGGCCCCGAGCAGGTGCGGCGCCACCTGCAGGGTGATCTTCTCGTACTCGGCCTGGGTCGGGTCGCCCCGGAGGACCGAGAACCACACCCCCTGCTCGCCGTAGACGAACCCGTAGGCGCCGAACCCGGGATCGACGTACCACCACCGCCCCGTCCTCCCCCCCGAGGCGCCGGCGCCCTCGTGGGCAGCCGTCCGCGCCGCCGCCAGCAGCATGCCGGCGCCCACCGAGGTCTTCGACTGGGCCCCGCGGGCGTCGTGCGCCACCACCCCGGCGGCGACGTCCGACGCCCCGAGCACGTGCGGGTCGGGGCCCACGTACCCGTCGACCTCGAGGGCCACGAGGGCGGCGAGGAGGGCGACGGTGGCCACCACCGGTCGC
>JAGWNV010000087.1 GCA_028872975.1 Acidobacteriota bacterium | reverse complement strand
CCGGGGACGGCGGCGGTGGTGATCACCACGTCCGCCGCCGCCACCTCGTTGCCGATGAGCTCCCGCTGGCGGGCGAGGAAGTCCTCGGACTGCTCCCGGGCGTAGCCCCCCGAGCCCTCCTGGGTCTCGAGCCCGAGCTCCACGAAGGCGGCCCCGAGCGACTGGACCTCCTCCTTGGCGGCGGCCCGGACGTCGTAGGCCCGGACCTGGGCGCCGAGCCGCCGGGCGGTGGCGATGGCCTGGAGGCCGGCCACGCCGGCTCCGAGGACGAGGACCTTGGCCGGGGGCACGGTGCCCGCCGCCGTCATGAACATCGGGAAGAACTTGGGGAGCCGCTCGGCGGCGGCGAGGGCGGCGAGGTAGCCCGAGACCGTCGCCTGGGAGGAGAGGGCGTCCATCGACTGGGCCCGGCTGATCCGGGGGAGGAGGTCCAGGCTGAAGACGGTGGCCCCCCGGGAGGCGAGGGCCCGGACGACGGGGAGCTGGGAGGCGGGCTGGAGGAAGCTGACGGTGGTGATGCCCTCGGGCAGCCCGGCGGCCTCTTCCTCGGTGGGCGCCTGCACCTTGGCCACCGCGGCGGCACCGGAGAGGACCGAGGCCAGGGGGCCCACGGTGGCGCCCTTCTCGGAGTAGACGCCGTCGAGGAAGTGGGCGTCGGCGCCGGCGCCGGCTTCCACGGCGACGTCCACGCCCGCCGACGTCAGGCGGCCGCAGACCTCGGGGACCAGGCCCACCCGGTGCTCACCGGGACGCGTCTCGGTGGGGACGGCGAGTTTCACGAGCCGCTATAAGAGCACGTCCTGCGCTCGGGCCTCCACTTTGCGCACGTTGCCCACAATGCCCACGGGCCCCCCGAGGTGACCGGGTCGGGTCGGTCAGATGTTGGGCAGGGGCGACGGGGTCGGGGTCTTCTGGTCGCCGGTGGCGAGGGAGAAGGCCATGGCCGGCTCGGCGTTCGCCATGTTGATGGCCTCGCCGCCCGTCACGGGGGGGGAGAAGAAGAATCCCTGGGCCACGTCGGCGCCGATCTCCTGGAGGGAGGTCACCTGGCCGGCCGTCTCCACGCCCTCGGCCACGGTGCTCATGGCCAGTGAGTGGCTGATGTTCACGATGGCCTCGACGATGGCCCGGTTCATCCCGCCGGGACGCTCGAGGGCGGAGACGAAGTTGCGGTCGATCTTGGCCGTCTCGATGGCGAACCGGCGGAGGTTCTCGAGGGTCGCCCAGCTCGTCCCCACGTCGTCGACGGCCAGGTGGACGCCGAGCCGGGTGAGGTTCCGCAGATCCTGGTTGGCCCGGTCGTCGGCGACGGCCGACTCGGTGATCTCGACGGTGACCCTGTCGGGGTTGAGGCCCCGGCGGGTCATGGCCCGGGCGAGGGCCACCGAGGCCTCGCCGTGACGGAGCTGGACCAGCGAACAGTTGACGGCCAGTTGGACCCCCGACGGCCACCCGCTCGCCTGCCGGCAGGCCTCGTCGAACACCCAGGCGTTGAGGGCGTCGATCTGGCCGTTGGCCTCCGCCCAGGGAACGAGGACGCCGGGCGCGATGGTGCCCCGGTCGGGATGGTCCCAGCGCAGGAGGGCCTCGAAGCCGATCAGCCGGCCCGTGGCGAGATCGATGGCGGGCTGGAACTCGAGCACCGGCATGCCGTCGAGCGAGACGGTCGGCTTGGGAGTCGCCCCAAGGACGGAATGATTCGCCACTCGTGGCTTATCGACGTTGCCCGCGAGGCTCTTGAGGCGACGGGGGCAGGAAGGGGGTTCGTCGCCGCCGGCCCCGGCCCCTGTTGGGCGGCTGTTTTCCCGGCGTTGCCCTGCCGCCGGCCGGGCCGGCGCTCAGTGGTCGAGGGCCGTCAGGTAGGCGGGCCACTCCCCGCCGCCGTGGGTCTCGACGGCGGCGCCGGTGACGTAGGCGGCGAGGGGGGAGGCCAGGAAGAGGCAGACGGCGGCGACATCGGTGGGGGTGCCGAGACGACCGAGGGGGACGGTGGAGGCGACGGTCCGAAGCCCCTCGGGGCCGCCGTAGTGGGATTCGGCCGCCTCGGTCTCGAGGAGACCGGCCACCACGGCGTTCACCCGGACCTTGGGGGCCCACTCGACGGCCAGTGACCGGGTCAGGTTCAGAAGGCCCGCCTTGGCGGCGCCGTAGGCGGCGGTGCCCGGTGAGGGGCGGAGGGCGGAGACGCTCGAGATGTTCACCACCGCACCACCCTCGTCCTGGCCCTGCATCACGGCGTTGGCCGCCTGGGCGCAGAGGAAGGGGGCGACGAGGTTGAGGGCGACGACGGAGTTGAAGAACCGGGCGGAGGCGTCGCTCGAGGGGACCGAGGGGGACCCCCCGGCGTTGTTGACGAGCACGTCCAGCCGGCCGTGGCGGGCCACGGTGGCCTCCACCAGCGCGGCGACCTCCTCCTGGTTCCGGACGTCGGCGGCCACGAACGTCGCCTGGCGCCCCGCCGACGCCACCGGCTCCTCGGGGGCCGTCCGGCCGCAGACGACGACGTCGGCTCCCGCAGAGAGGAAGGTGGCGGCGATGCCTCGGCCCACGCCCCGGGTCCCCCCGGTGACGACGGCCACCCGACCGGTGAAGTCCAGTGCCTCCCCCTGGTGACCGGCCACCGCGTCTCCTCGTCGGTCCTGCCTCCGTCGGTCCCTCGCCCGGCGGCCGGCTCGGGCCGTCAAACTACCGACCGGACCGGCCCTGACCTATCCTGCGACCCTTCCTGACGGCGCGTCAGGACCGGCGCCGTCGGCCGACGGGCCGGCAGGAGCAGCGGCGGCAGGAGAGGCGGCCGGGGCGCAGATGGGGATCGAGAAGACGAGCCGTGCCGCCGGCACCGCGGAGGTCGTCATCGACGTTCCCCCCGTGAACGCCCTCGACGTCGCCACCTGGTTCGCCCTGGCCGACGCCCTCACCGCCGCAGGCCGGGACCCCGAGGTGCGGGTGGTGGTCCTGCGGGCCGAGGGCAAGGGGTTCTGTGCCGGGGTCGACATCAAGGAGATCCAGGCCCGGGGGGACGATGCGCTCGTGGGGGTGAACCGGGGCTGCGCGGCGGCCTTCGGTGCCGTCTACGACTGCGAGGTGCCCGTCGTCGCCGCCGTGCAGGGGTTCTGTCTCGGCGGCGGGATCGGGCTCGTCGGCAACGCCGACATCGTCGTGGCATCGGAGGACGCCACCTTCGGCCTGCCCGAGGTCGACCGGGGGGCCCTCGGGGCGGCCACCCATCTCGCCAGGCTGGTCCCCCAGCACAAGATGCGGCAGATGGTCTACACGGCGACGCCGATCACCGCCGGCGAGATGGCCGCCTACGGGTCGATCGCCGCCGTCGTCCCCGGCGAGGACCTCGTCGAGGCCGCCTACGGCATCGCCGGGGAGATCGCCGGCAAGAGCCCGAGCATCATCCGGCGGGCCAAGGAGTCGCTCAACGGGATCGATCCGGTGGACGTCCGGCGGAGCTACCGGTACGAGCAGGGGTTCACCTACGAGCTCCACGTCCGGGGGGTCGCCGACGAGCAGCGTCAGGCCTTCGTCGACAAGCGACAAGCCGACACCTCGCGCTGAGGCCTGGAGGCGTGGTCGACAAGAGGAGCACCGTCGAGGAGATGGTGGGGGAGCTGCGCCCCGGCATGACCGTCGGCTTCGGCGGGTGGGGGTCGCGCCGGAAGCCGATGGCGGTGGTGCGAGCGATCGTCCGGGCCGGCATCGGGGACCTCACCGTCGTCTCCTACGGCGGCCCCGACGTGGGGCTGCTCTGCGCGGCGGGGCTCGTGCGGAAGATCGTCTTCGGGTTCGTGACCCTCGACTCCATCGCCCTCGACCCCCACTTCCGGGCCGCCCGGCAGGCAGGCAGGCTCGAGGCCATGGAGATCGACGAGGGGATGCTCTACCTCGGGCTGTCGGCCGCCGGTCAGCGGGTGCCGTTCCTGCCCACCAGGGCCGGGCTCGGCTCGGACGTGCTGCGGGTGAACCCCGGCCTCCGGACGGTCCGGTCTCCCTACGAGGACGGTGAAGAGCTCGTGGCCATGCCGGCCCTCGACCTCGACGTCGCCTTCGTCCACATGAACCGGGCCGACCGGCACGGGAACGGCCAGGTGCTCGGTCCCGATCCCTTCTTCGACGACCTCTACCTCGGGGCGGCCCGACGCCGGTTCGTCACCGCCGAGAAGGTCGTCGAGCCGGGCCGGCTGACCGACGAGGGACCGATGCAGTCGATCGTGGTGACCCGGCTCCTCACCGACGGCGTGGCGGAGGCACCTCGGGGGGCCCACTTCACCTCCTGCCCACCCGACTACGGGCGCGACGAGGCCTTCCAGTCCCGCTACGCCAAGTCGGCCGCCGACAAGGAGGCCTGGACGGCGTTCCGCCACGACTTCCTCGACGTCGACGAGGAGGGGTACCTGGCCGCCGTGGCGGCAGGCGCGGCCGGGCCGGCGGCAGGGCGATGACCGGGCCGTCCACGACGGCGTCCCCGCAGGGACCGGCAGGCGAGGTGCGCCGGGCCGAGGTCTGCGCCGTGGCCTGTGCCGAGGCCTTCCGGGGGGACGGGGAGAAACTGGTGAGCCCGTTCGGGACCGTGCCGTCGCTCGGCGCCCGGCTGGCCCGGCTCACCTTCGAGCCGGACCTCGTCCTCACCGACGGGGAGGCGGCGCTCATGGCCGACACGCCGCCGGTGTCGGCGGCGCCTGGGGACGTCCTCCGGGAGGCCCCCATGCCCTACCGGCGGGTGTTCGACGTGGTGTGGTCGGGCCGGCGGCACGTGATGATGATGGCGAGCCAGCTCGACATGTACGGGAACCAGAACCTGAGCTGCATCGGGGACTGGGCACGACCGGCGATCCAGCTGATCGGCGTCCGGGGGGCGCCCGGGAACTCCGTCAACCACACGACGAGCTACTGGGTGCCGGCCCACTCGCCGCGGGTCTTCGTCGAGCACGTCGACATGGTCTCCGGCGTCGGCTACGACCGGCTGGCCGGGGCGCCGGCGGCGGCCAGGTTCCACGAGGTCCGGGTGGTGGTGACCAACCTCGCCGTCCTCGACTTCGGCGGTCCCGACCACCGGATGCGGTTGCGGTCGGTCCATCCCGGGGTCGCCGTCGAGGAGGTCGAGGCGGCGACGGGGTTCCCCCTCGTGGTGGAAGGGGCGGTGCCGACGAGCAGGTTGCCGTCGGCCGAGGAGCTCCAGCTGCTCCGGGAGGTGCTCGACCCCGCCGGCGCGGCGCAGAAGGAGCTGCCGGGGTGACGGCGTCACCGCACCCCGCCCTCCGGACCCGGCTGTGCGAGCTGACCGGGGTCAGGTACCCGATCGTCCAGACCGGGATGGGCTGGGTGGCGGGGCCGAGACTGGTGGCGGCGACGGCGTCGGCAGGAGCCCTCGGGATCCTGGCGTCGGCCACCATGACGGTCGAGGAGCTGGCCGCCGCCGTCGAGGAGGTGCAGGCCCGGACCGACGCCCCCTTCGGGGTGAACCTCCGGACCGACGCCGCCGACGCCGGGGAGCGGGTGGCCCTCCTCGTCGACCGGGGGGTGAAGGTGGCGAGCTTCGCCCAGGCGCCACGGCCGGAGATGGTGGCGCGGCTCCGGGAGGCCGACGTCGTCGTCCTGCCGACCGTCGGCGCCCGGCGGCACGCCGAGAAAGTGGCCCAGTGGGGTGTCGACGGGGTCATCGCCCAGGGGGCCGAGGGCGGGGGGCACACCGGGGCCGTCCCGACCTCGCTCCTGCTGCCCGACGTCGTCGACGCCGTCGGGGGGAAGGTGGCGGTGATCGGCGCCGGGGGCTTCTTCGACGGCCGGGGGCTCGTCGCCGCCCTCGCCTACGGCGCCGACGGCATCGCCATGGGCACCCGGTTCCTCCTCACCAGGGAGAGCACCGTGCCCGATGAGGTGAAGGAGCGGTACCTCGCCACTCCCGTCACCGGCACGGTCGTCACCACTCGGGTCGACGGGGCGCCTCAGCGAGTGGTCCGCACGGAGGTCGTCGACCATCTCGAGGGCGCCGGGCGCCTGACGGCCCTGCCCCGGGCCCTCCGCAACGCCCTGGCCTTCCGGCGGCGCACCGGCGCGTCGATGCCGGCGCTCCTGCGGGAGGGACGGGCCATGAAGGAGGGGAACGACCTCAGCTGGTCCCAGGTCGTCATGGCGGCCAACGCCCCGATGATGACCCGGGCCGCCCTCGTCGAGGGACGGACCGACGTCGGGATCCTGCCGACCGGACAGGTCGTGGGGACCATCGACGAGCTGCCGACGGTTGCCGAGCTCGTCGACCGGATCGTCCTCCAGGCGTCCGAGGTCCTCTACCGGCTCGCCCCGACATGACGGAGCAGGACGAGCGGGCCGCATCGACGTGACCGCGGGCGGAGGACCGGTCGCCTCGCCATGACCGCTCCCGAGGGCGTCCGGCGCGTCGAGACCTCCGGCGGCCTCGTCGTCGTCCTCGAGACGGCTCGTGACGGGGACGGCGAGGAGCTCTTCGGGCTCTTCGCCGGCATCGTGGCCCGCGGCGAGGGGTTCCCCCAGGCCCCGCCGCTCAGCCAGTCGGCCTTCGACGCCGCCTGGGGGAGTGGCGTGACCGCCGTGGCGATCGCCCGGCTGGGCCCGCCGGCGCCTTCCGCCGGGCTCGTCGGGGCCTACTCCCTCAAGCCG
Organism: Acidobacteriota bacterium; assembly: GCA_028872975.1. GTDB lineage: Bacteria > Actinomycetota > Acidimicrobiia > Acidimicrobiales > UBA8190 > UBA8190. The sequence goes on along the minus strand of JAGWNV010000087.1, from coordinate 2,237 downwards.
AACTTCCCGGGCAGGGCCGGCCACATCGCCAACGCCGGGTACATGGTCGATGTCCCCTGGCGGGGACGGGGTGCCGGGCGCGCCCTGGTGGAGGACTCGCGCGTCGAAGCCCGCCGGCTCGGGTTCGACGCGATGCAGTTCAACCTCGTCTTCGAGTCCAATCCGGCCAGGCGGCTCTACGAGGAATTGGGCTTCGTCGTCACCGGTCGTGTTCCCGACGCCCTCGAAGGCGAAGATGCCCTCGTCTACTGGCGAGAGCTCTGACGCACCCGCGGCCGGCGTGACGGCGCGTCGTCGCCCGGCGTGATCGCGTCACGCCGCCCGAAGAGACCCGCCCCGGCGGATGTTCAGCCCGAGTCCTCGAACATCCCGCCGCCGGGCCCGGGGTTCTCGCCCGCACCGGGAGGGCCCACCAAGCGCCACCGGCCGGGCCCTCCGTCGAGGCGCCATCCCCGGTAGCTGATCATGTCGTGGTGCCGGGGGCAGACCCTCGCCAGCTCGGCGAGCGACGTGCGCCCCGAGCGGGCGAAGTCCTCGGGCCAGTGGTGGTTCTCGAGGCCGTGGCCCACGGTGCAGCCCGGCACCACACAGCGCCGGTCACGCTGCTCGAGGGCCTTCTGCTGGTGGGTGGTGACGAGCCGGCCCACGTGGCAGACGCTCAGGACGTCGACGGAGTCCCTCACGACGGTCCACACGTCGGCGAAGGGCAGGAGCCGGCGGACCTTCTCCACCGACACCGGCCCCACGCCGGGGATCTCGCACACCTCGCCCGGCCCCACGTGTCCGCGTTCGAGGGCGGTGGCGTCGACGCTCACGGTGAGCTGGGTGCCGGCGCGCACCGAGGGCTTCCTCGTCGCCGGCGACACCGAGGCGCCGCCGGTCACGAGATTCACGAGGGCGTCGGCCCGGTAGGCGGCCACGGGCTCGTGGGTGGCCTCCCTCCTCGCCGCCTCGAACAGGGCGTCGGTCTCGGCCTGGAGGGCGGCGAGGAGCCGCCCGCCCGCCTCGGCGGTGAAGCGGCCGTCGATGCGAAGCGCCCCGTCGTGGTCGCGGTAGTGGCGCAGGGCACGGCGCCCGTGGATCTTGCGCTCTCGTGCCTGCTCGTCCTCGGCCGAGGAGGCCTGGGCGAGGACCTGGCCGGCTCTGGCCTTCAGCTCCTGGAGCGATCCCGAGGCGGCCAGGGCGAGGAGCTCGCCCTCGGCGGCGGGGTCGTGGGCGGCGGCCCGGGCCACCTCGTGGGCCTGGGCCGCAGAGAGCCTCCCGCTGCGCAGCGCCGCCTCGGTCCCGGGCAGCTCGGCCAGGGCCTTCGAGGTGGCCAAGGTGGAGAGCGCCTCGCCCACGGTGGCCTTGGACTTCTCGGCGAGCCAGCTGGCGGCGTTCACATGGCCCTCGTCCACCCAGGCCGTGGCCTGGGCGGCCCGGCGGGCCAGGAGGGTCTTGCCGGCGGCGGCGAGGCGCTCGAGCTCGAGGCAGTCGCGCAGCCAGGCCGCCGCCTGGGCCGTCGTCACCGTGTCGGGGTCGGCCCCGGCGAGAAAGGCCCGCATGTGGCGGACGGCGGTGGCGGGGCCCCGGCCCACCGACGCCCGACCCGCGGGTGCGCGACCCACCGGTGCGCGACCCACCGGTGCGGGTGTCACCGGTGACCGGGCCACAGCGGCGCGAGCCATGGCCGAGAGGCTCCCAGAGGGGTGTAACGGCACGGACGAAGGACCGATCCCTGCGAGCATGACGGCCGTGGCAGGCCAGAAGAAGGTGGCGATCGTCGGCGGGGGCCACAACTCGTTGGTGGCGGCCACCCTGCTCGCCAGGGCCGGCGTCACCGTCACCGTCTTCGAGAAGGGCGCCACGTTGGGCGGCGCCGCCGTCTCGGCGAGGCCCTTCGCCGGGGTGGACGTGAAGGTGTCGCCCTACGCCTATCTGGTCTCGCTGTTCCCGTCCGACCTCCTGGCGTCGCTCGGCGTCTCGGTCGAGCTCCGGAGCAGGCGGGTGGCGTGGTGCGCGCCCGACGGGGACGTCGCCGTCGTCCGTGGCCGGTCGGACGGCGAGGCGACGGCCCGGTCGTTCGCCGCCGCCGGGCTCGCAGGGGACCTCGCCGCCCTCGAACGCTGGGACCGGGCCGTCGGCCGGATCGCCGGAACGCTGGCCCCGACCTTCCTCCGACCGCTCCGGCCCGCCGAGGAGATCCGGGGGCTCCTCGGGGAGGAGGCCTGGGGACTGCTCTGCCGGCGGCCCCTCGG
>JAGWNV010000086.1 GCA_028872975.1 Acidobacteriota bacterium | reverse complement strand
GGCCGACATCGACACGGAGCCCGCCCAGAAGTCCCTCGCCACCTCCCTCGTCCGCTTCGCCGGCGAGGTGGGCGCCACGGTGATCGCCGAGGGGATCGAGTCACCGGCGCAGTGCCGGGGCGTCGTCGACGCCGGGATCGAGCTCGGCCAGGGCTTCCTGCTCGGCAGGCCGTCGCCGTAGACGACGCCACCACCACGGTCGACGCGCAGGGGTGAGCGGGCCGGTGCACCAGATGGGTGCAGCGGGCCGAACCGTCGGCGCCGACTAGATTCCCCCCGATGCGAGGCAGGGGGGGCCTCATGCGACGGCGCCTCAGCGTGGCCGCCGCCGTCGCCGGCGTCGTGCTGAGCGGCTGCGGTGCCGCTCCAGCGCCGCGCCGTACGCCGATCCCGGACGTGGCCGCCGTACCCGCAGCACTCGACCAGTGGGACTGGCCGAGCTACGGGCACGACGCCCAGCACACCTTCCACGGCCGGACCACCCTGACAGCGGCCACCGTCCGCACCCTGCGGCCGGCCTGGTACTTCGCCACCGGCGACGCCGTCACGGCCACCCCGACGGTGGTGGGGGGGACGGTCTACGTCGGCTCCTGGGACGACTACTTCTACGCCCTGAACCTTGAGACGGGGCAGCTGCGCTGGAGGGTGCGCCTCAGGTCCCAGGACGCCATCACGCCCTATCCGGGCGAACACCCCCGCGACGGGAGCTCCGACGGGGGGCTCGTGACGTCCTCGGCGTGGTTCGAGCCGGCGGCCGGGACCCGCCCGGCGCTCGTCATCTTCGGCGGCGGCTACACCCTCTACGCCCTCGACGCCGCCGACGGCCACGTCTACTGGGAGCACGACTACCCGGGCCTGCCGGGACCCCCCAAGCCCAACCAGGACAGCACCCGGACGTTCTCCTCGCCCGTCGTGGCCGACGGCAAGGTGATCTTCGGCCTCGACATGGACGGCCAACCGGGGTCGGCCGGCTACGTGGTGGCGGCCGACCTGGCCACCGGGGACCCTGTCTGGGAGCTCCCCACCGACACCGACGCCGCCGGGCACGTCCTCGACGACGGCTGCGGCAGCGTGTGGACCTCGGGCACGGTCCTGCCCGACCTAGGCCTCGTCGTCTTCGGCACCGCCGACTGTCACTTCGCCGGCGCGGCGCGGTACGCCGACACCGTCATGGCGCTGCACGTCGACACGGGGAAGGTGGCCTGGCTGTACCACCCGGCCGGCGACGCTCCCTCCTGCGACTTCGACTTCGGCGCCAGCGCCAACGCCGGGGTGTCGCCCGCCGGCGTGACGACGTTCCTCGGGGAGGGGAGCAAGGACGGCACCTACTACTCCCTCGACCCCGCCACCGGCACGGTCCGGTGGGCGACGAACGTCGTGTTCGGCGGGTCCTCGGGGGGCTTCATCGGGACCACCGCCTACGACGGCCAGGGCGTCTACGGATCGACCGCCCTCGGCGACTTCAATCCCACCCAGCACGGGAACAGGCTCTGCGATCCCGCCGACCCGCGTGACAGCGCGGCGGAGAACCCCACCGTGCACGCCTTCGACGCCGCCTCGGGGCGTTCCTCCTGGCAGGTGAGCGGGGCGTCCTCGTTCGCGCCCACGACGGTGGCGGGAGGGATGACCTTCAACGGCCTCGCCCTGGTGCGACGGGTCCTCCAGGTCAGGTCGGCAGCCACGGGATCCCTCGTCGCCGAGATCCCGCTCCCGCAGGCGAATTGGTCGGGGATCGCCACGGTCGGAGACGCACTGGTCTTCGGCCTGGGCACCGACTTCAGCGGCACGCACTCCGGCATCGAGGTGCTCACGCCGGGGGGCGGTCCTCCCGTCGTCCCCGGCGCCGGCTGACCCCTCCGCAAGGCCGTCGGCGCCCGCCCGGAGCGAGGGGCTGCGGGTACGATCTCGGGCCGCGGGGGGGAGGACAGGTGGCACAGCTCGAGACCGACTATCTCGTCGTGGGTGCAGGGGCGACGGGGATGGCCTTCGTGGACACCCTGGTCGCCCGCACGGACGTCGAGGTCGTGGTGGTGGACCGGCGGCACCGGCCCGGGGGCCACTGGCTGGACGCCTACCCCTTCGTCCGGCTCCACCAGCCGTCCGCCTACTACGGGGTCGAGTCCCGGGTCCTCGGCAACGATCGCGTCGACGAGACGGGACCGAACGCCGGCTTCTACGAGCGGTCCACGGCGGCCGAGATCTGCGACTACTACCACCGGGTGCTCGAGGAGGAGCTGCTCGCCACCGGACGGGTGCGGTTCTTCCCGATGTCCGACTACCGGGGCGCCGACGCCGACGGCCATCACGTCGTGTCGCGGCTGACCGGCGCCGACACCACCGTGCGGGTCCGCCGCAAGCTCGTGGACGCCACCTACGTCGAGTCGTCGGTACCGTCGCGCCACACGCCGGTCTACGAGATCGACCCGGGCGTCCGGGTCATCCCGCCCAATGCCCTGGTCGACCTGGACGAGCCGGCCGCCGGGTTCACCGTCGTGGGCGCCGGCAAGACGGCGATGGACACCTGCAACTGGCTCCTCGACGCCGGTGTCGAGCCCGACCGGATCCGCTGGATCCGGCCGCGTGACGGCTGGTTCTTCAACCGGGCCTTCACGCAGCCCCTCGAGCAGGTGGGCTCCTACATGCAGCTCCAGGCGCGCTGGGTGCAGAGCGCGGCAGCCTGTGAGGACGTGACGGACTTCGTCCACCGGCTCGAGGCCGACGGGGTGCTGGTCAGGATCGACCCGAACGTCGAGCCGGGGGTGTTCAGGGGCGCCACTATCAGCCTCGGGGAGCTCGACGCGCTTCGTCGCATCGACGACGTCGTCCGCCTCGGGCGGGTCCGTCGCATCGGGACCGGCCAGATCGCCTTCGAGGGAGGCACGCTCGCCACCGACCCGAAGCAGGTCTACGTCGACTGCACCGCCGAGGGCCTCCGGCCGGTGTCCCCCCGGCCCGTCTTCGAGACCGACCGGATCATCGCGCAGTACGTCACGATCGGCGTCGCCCCGTGGAGCGCGGCCACCGTGGCGGCGGTCGAGTCCTCCGGCGAGGACGACGCCCGGAAGAACGAGCTCGCCCCGCCGGTCGCCTTCACGGGAGACACGGCGTCGATCCTGCCCATCGCCCGGTACGGGATGACGGGGCTCATGGCCCGCGCCGCCGTACCGGAGCTCGCCGCCTGGAACGACCGCTGCCGGCTCAACCCGGCCAGGGGGGCGTCGGAGCGTCTCGGCGACAGCACCGTGCAGGAGGCCTTCACCGCCATCGTGACGAACTTCGAGCCGGCCCTCAAGAACCTCGAGCGCGTCCTCGCCTGAGGGCGCCGCCGGGGGACCGGCCCGGGCTCAGCCGGTGGGCGCTCCCGCCAGGGCGTCGCGTTCGTCGAGGAACGACCACCAGGCGTCCGCCGTCCGGCGGAGCGCCTTCTCGTCGGGCGTCGGCCCATCGGATGCCGCCAGGGCCTCGCGGGCCCAGGAGCCGTGCGTGACGTCGACCAGGGCGTGGTGGTCCCAGAAGGCGACCCCTCCGTCGTCGAGGTGATAGTGCCGGCGGAGCCCGTCCGCCTTGGAGGCGGCGATGTCCGCCGACTGGAGCTCGTAGGCCACGAACCCGGCCAGGGCCGCACCGGGCGACTCGTCGAGGAGCGCCTCGTAGGTGTCGAGGAGGGCGGCGGTCGCCGGGGTCGGGGCTTCCTCGCCGGCGCCGACGGCGGCGGCGAAGGACTCGAAGCGCTCGGCGTGGGGGACCGGGTCGCCCATTTCGTCGGCGAGAGTGGCGGCCACGAACCGGCGAGTCTGGCCCTCCGGGAGCCCCTCGGCGACACTGCCGAGGAATCCGGGGAGGACCCGCTCGAAGTGACGGTACTGGCCTGCATAGTGGGCGAGCTCGGTCATCGACACCTCGCCACGCTCCCAGCGCCGGTAGAAGGGGTGGTCGAGCAGCCACCGGCCCTCGAGGGCGCGTCCGACGGGCTCTGTCACGTCCGGAATGGGCATGGCCGGCACCCTAGCCCCCGGCGGCACCGGGCATCGCTGACCGAGCCCGCCACTCAGGGCGAGCTCAGCCGGCGACAGGCGGTGTCGTACTGGGAAAACCGCCGCAGTGCTGTTGGCGTGTCCCGTCGAGCCCGGTCCGTTGCCGGCGTAGACCGTGCCCGCATGCCCCGACGTCTCGTTGAAGGCCGACCCGGGGGCGGTGGCCGCGTTCCCGGGCTCGACCGGGGCGCTCTCGGTGCAGTTGAACCCGGCGGTCGTGCCGGGCTGGCCCGTCGTGGGTGTCTGCAGCGCCGCCCACGCGGCGCCGAAGGGCACCAACGTGGCGACCGTCGTGATCGTCCCGGCGACGATGGCTCGTCGTGCACGCGTCATGGCAGTACCTCCTCGTCCTCCTCGTCTCAACTGATGAGGAGTGCCAAGAGTTCAGATCGGGGCGGCGGCGCCGGGGTCGAGCCCCGGGCTCACGAGGTGGCGGCCCCGGCGACGGGTCCCTCGCCGCGTGGACGGTGCCGGTTAGCCTCTTTCGGGGCCCCTCCTTTTTTCGAGCCGCGCCGCGGAGACTGGAGCCGACTGTGATGACGGGTTCTGCCGCACCGCCCGCGCCGTCCGCCGACCTGGCGGCCGCCCCCGTGCCGGAGTTCGCTCCCACCAGCTCCGGCAACAGGCTCGCCTGGGTGGTCGGCCTCGTCGTCCTGGTCGTCGTCGTGGCGCTCCTGATCGCGTTCTTCGGCGCCCTTCGCCACTGGGTGGCGCTCCATACCGGGACCCTTCACGGTGGCCCCGACATCTGGTACAACTTCTGGTCCGGTTTCGGTTCCGACCTCGGTGAGGCGACCCTCATCAGTGCTGTGTGCATCGGTGTCTACACCGGCGTCCGCAAGGTCAATTGCCACACGAAGGGCTGCTGGCGGATCGGCCATCATCCGCTCGACGGCACGCCATACATCCTCTGCCGGCACCACCATCCGAGCGTGCCCAATCACGGCGCCTCCCACGACCAGATCCTCGCCCAGCACCACAAGGTCAAGCTCGAGAGGGACTCGGCCAGGAGGACCGGCACCGGCGGCTGAGCTCGGAGCGGCGCGCCGACCGGCGACGAGTCGGCGGGGGCGCACCGGTCGACCGGGCTCGATTCGCGCCACGAACGACCGTTCGGCCGGGAGCCCGAGCCCGTAGGATGCCGGCGTGCCCTGGTTCCTCGATCGACACGACGTACCGGGACGGACCGCGGCGGAGATCGCCGCCGCCCACGAGCTCGACCTGGAGATCCAGGAGAAGCTCGGGGTGAACTACGTGACCTACTGGTTCGACCCCGCCGAGGGCTCCGTGTTCTGCCTCGCCGAAGGCCCGAGCAGCGACGCCGTGGCCGCCGTGCACGCCAATTCCCACGGCCTGGTGGCGGGGACCATCATCGAGGTCGAGCGTGGACCTCTCGACGCGTTCCTGGGGCCTCCACCGGTGCACCCTCCGGGCCAGGCCTACGTGGCCCCGGGCGTCCGGGCCATCGCCTTCACCGACATCTGCGGGTCGACGGAGCTCACCCAGCGTCTCGGGGACCATGCGTCCCTGGCACTGGTGCGGCACCACGACGAGCTGGTCCGTGGGGTGCTCGCCGACTTCGAGGGGCGGGAGGTCAAGCACACCGGCGACGGGATCATGGCGTCGTTCACCTCCGTCCCGTCGTCGGTCCAGGCGGCCGTGGCCATCCAGCGGAGGCTGGGGGAGCGCAACGTGGACGCCGAGGTGCCGATCGTGCTCCGGATCGGGATCGCCGCCGGCGAGCCCATCACCGACCGGGGGGACCTCTTCGGGGCCGCGGTCCAGCTCGCCGCCAGGCTGTGCGCTGCGGCATCGCCGGAAGGGATCGTCGTCTCGGGGCCCGTGCGAGAGGGCTGCGTGGACGACGCCTTCAGGTTCCGGGACCTCGGAGGCCTTGACTTGAAGGGTTTCGCCGGGCCGACGCCGGCCTACGAGGTGGCCTGGAGAGACCCAGGGCCGTCCCCGTCGAGCGGTGGCCGGCGACCCCAACCGTTGGAGGAGTGAGGCTCCCGGGATCCGGCGTCTACGGGGCGACGTCGTTCACGACGGTGAGGTCGACGAACTCCGGAGGGCCCTCGAAGATCTCGGCCATGGTGGCCCGCGCCGCCGCCAGCGCCTCCTCACGACGGGCGTCCTGCTCCCGGGCGCGCGCCTTCTCTTCGCTCTCGAACACGACGAGGGTGTAGAAGCGGCTCGGGTCGTTCTGGTCGCGCATCGACAACGACCGGACCAGGCCGGAGCCCGGCATCTCGGCGGCCCGCATCTGCTCGAACAACCTCGGCAGCTCTCCGTCCTTGCCGGCCTTCAGCCGCATCGTGATCATCTGTGCCCACATGTCCGCGAACCCCCTGTCGGAAGACGTCGGGCGGCATTGTGGCACCCGAGGAAGGGGAGGTGGTGACTAGTCGAGGTGTGCGGAGATCCAGGACAGGAGGTCGGGTTCCGCGTACTGCCGGGGCAGGACGTCCAGACCGACCACCTCTGCCTTCGCCGCCATCTCCCGATCGTCGGTGAGCAGGAGGGTCTTCGTCCGGGGGGCGTACAGGGGCAGGGCGAGGGCGAAGTCGGCCCCGGTGGCGAGGTCCAGGCGGGCGTCCACCACGGCCACGTCGGGCTGGGTGGCGATGGCCAGGCCCAGTGCCGTCCCGGCGTCGTGGGCGCCCACGACGAATCCCAATTGCCTGCCGAGGGTGTGCTGGAGGCGGAGGAGGACAGGGAGGTTCACCGACGCCGCCAGCCCCGCCCCCCGGCCGTCCAGGTTCCGGTCCTTCCGGTTGGGCGACCGCCGGATCGCCTGGTCGACCAAGAATTCGAGCTCACGTGTCGTCGCGCCCCGACGAGGGGGCCGGGCGTCCCAGGACCGGAAGGCGAGAGCGTCGGCGTGTTCGGAGGGGCCGGCCGGCTGCTGGGCGAGACGGCGGGCACGGCGATCCTCGGTCATCCGCCGCGCCTGCTCCGACTGGGCCTGGAGGTCCGCGGCCGTCCGGTGCAGGCGCTTGGCCTCCTCCCAGGCCTCCGTGGCCTGCTGCCGGAGCATCTCCCTGCTCCACGCATCGATCATGGAGGGCCTCCCGACTCCTTCTCCAGCGATCGTCCCCCGTGCGTGCGTCGGCCGAAAGAGCCGTTGGACCCGGCAACGGTCACGACGACCAGGGAGTCCGACGTCGCCTTCTGCGTGGCGCCGGTGACCACCGACGGTCGGTGCGACTCCTGTCACTGCCGGTAGCGGCCTCGCCCCTACGCTCCCCCCATGGAGACCGAGGCCGTCCTCCTTCGGCGTGGACTGGCCCTGGAAGGCATCACGCTCGCCTGGAACATAGCCGGAGTGGTCGTCCTCGGGCTCGAGGCGATCGCGGCCCGGTCGGTCGCCCTGGCCGGCTTCGGGCTCGATTCCCTCATCGAGATCGGGGCCAGCACGGTCGTCATCTGGGAGCTCTCGGGGACGGGAGAGGCCCGCCGGCGTCGAGCCTTGCGGATGATCGGCGCCGCCTTCCTCGCCCTGGCGCTCTATCTGGCCGTGCAGAGCGCCGTCGTCCTGGCCACGGGCTACCACTCCCGCCACTCGACGGTCGGCGTCGTCTGGACGGCGGTCACCGCGCTCACCATGTTCGCCCTCGCCGCCGGCAAGGCCTCCACGGGCAGGCGGCTCGACAACCCCGTGCTGAGGAGCGAGGGGAAGGTCACACTTGTCGATGGTGTGCTGGCCATCGCCGTGCTGGTGGGGCTGCTCCTGAACGCCCACACGGGCTGGTGGTGGGCAGACCCGGCGGCTGCGGTGGTCCTCGTGTGCTACGGATTCACGGAGGGGATGGCCGCCATCCGTCAGTGACCGGAACCGGGCTCGCCCGTCGTGGACGGACCAAAGGCCCTCAGCGGTCGGACGTCCTGGCAGCGCGTCGGGCCGCCCGCCCGGCTCTCCCGAGCGGCAGGACGACCACAATCACACCACCGGCCCACAGCACCGCCATGGCCAGCCAGGCCACCCAGTCCGCCGTCCAGGTCGGGAAGGCCTCGCCCACGGCGATCCCGCCTTCGGTGTAGGGGCCGGTGCTGACGGCGACCGTGAAGGTGCCGGCCGAGCGCGCCTCGAAACTGGCCACGCCGGTCCCCTCGCTGCCACCGATCATGTACGTGGGGCCGTGCGCTGGGGCGACCGACACCGGATCTCCTGCCGGGCCCGTGACCCGCACGGTGACCGGGTACAGCTGGCCGTGGCAGTTCGGAGCGTCGAGACACGCCGTGCCCTCGGAGAAGACCACGTAGGTGGCGGGATGGTCGACGTGGAGGGTGAGGGCACCCGGCACCGCCACCCTGGCGTACCCGGCGGCCTGGTCGCTCTTGGCCTTTCCCGCGCCGAGGCCGATCCCCAGGGCCAGGGCGAGCCCGCCGACGAGCAGCGCGGCGGCGATCAGGTACCGCCAGCGGCGCCGATCGGCACGCGGCACCTCAGGCCCGACAGGGGCTTCGGCGAAGATCACCTCGACCACCCCCTTGGTGGGTCCAGGGCACCACGTCGGCCCGGTCCCAGGAAGGGGCGAAGGTCCCGGGATGGACCCGCCGCCTCCGAGCGCCCGGGCTGCCTACGTCTGGCTGTCCTGGGTCTGTGCCTGGACGTCGATCGCCACGGGGACGCAGTTCACGCTGCCCGCCGCCGAGGCAATCTCGATGTCGTCGCCGGGGGCGATGGTCCCGCCGTTGTCGACTTCGACGTTGGCGGGCGCCGTCGTCAGGTCGAAGGTCAGATTGGTGGTGTCGCAGAGGGGGTTCTGGCTGGCCAGCCACATCTGGGCCCCGTCGTTCTCCTCGGAGAGCGACACCGACACAGTGCCGGGGTTGCTCGGGTCGAACGCCGTCACCG
>JAGWNV010000347.1 GCA_028872975.1 Acidobacteriota bacterium | reverse complement strand
CCGCAAGGCGATCAAGGCGTGCCTGGACGCCACCCACGACTCGATCCCCGGACTGGTCCCGGGCAGCGCCGACCTCACCGGGAACACCGGGATGGCGCTGGCCGGGGCGACCGCCCAATCGGCCGACGAACCCGGCGGCGACCTCGTCCACTACGGCATCCGCGAGCACGCCATGGGCGCCATCCTGACGGGCATGGCGTGCCACCGGGGTACCCTCCCCGTCGGCGGGACCTTCTTCGTGTTCTCCGACTACATGCGGGGCGCCGTCCGGGTCGCCGCCCTGTCCCAGGCCCACGTCGTCTACTCGTGGACACACGACTCGGTGGGCCTCGGTCAGGACGGCCCCACCCACCAGCCCATCGAGCAGCTCGCCGCCGTGCGGGCCATGCCCGGCCTGCGGGTCATCCGCCCGGCCGACGCCAACGAGACGGTCCAGGCCTGGCGCATCGCCGTCGACCGCGACGGGCCCACCGCCCTCGTCCTCACCCGCCAGGACCTCCCGGTCCTCGAGGCGACCGCCGCGCTGGCCGCCGCCGGGGTCCCCCGGGGCGCCTACGTGCTCGCCGAACCGTCCGACGGGACCGTCGAGGTCGTCCTGCTCGCCACCGGGAGCGAGGTGTCGCTGTGCATCGACGCCGCCGCCCTCCTGGCCGAGGCCGGCACCGGGGTGCGCGTCGTGTCGCTGCCGTCCTGGGAGCTCTTCGCCGAGCAGGGCGCCGGGTACCGCGACGAGGTGCTCCCGCCGGGGGTTCCCGTCCTCTCGGTGGAGGCCGCGAGCACCTTCGGGTGGGAGCGGTACGCCGACGACTCGCTGGGTATCGACCACTTCGGGGCCTCTGCCCCCGGTGATTTGGTGCTCCGCGAGTTCGGCTTCGACCCCGTCACCGTGGCCGCTCGGGCCACCGCACTCCTCGGGAGGACCGGACGATGACCACGCTTCACGACCTCCACCGGCTCCAGGGCCAGAGCCCGTGGCTCGACAACCTGCGCCGCGACTGGCTCCGGGACGGCACCCTCGCCGCCCTCGTCGACCAGGGCATCCGGGGGGTGACCTCCAACCCCACCATCTTCGCCAAGGCGATCAGCGGGCAGGACACCTACGACGCACAGTTCCGCTCCCTGATCGCCACCACCCCGGTCGAGGACGCCTACTGGGACCTCGTGGTCGACGACATCCTGGGCGCCCTCGAGGTGCTGCGGCCGGTCTACGACGCGTCGGGGGGCGCCGACGGGTTCGTCTCGGTCGAGGTCGCACCGTCCCTGGCCCACGACACCGAAGGGACGACCGCCGCGGCGCGGGGCCTGCACGAGCGGATCGACCGGCCCAACGCGCTGGTGAAGATCCCGGCCACCCCCGAGTGCGTCCCGTCGATCCACCAGATGATCGCCGAGGGACGCAGCATCAACGTCACCCTGATCTTCTCCATCGCCCGGTACGCCGAGGTCATCGAGGCCTACCTGTCCGGGCTCGAGTCGCTGGCCGCGTCGGGGGTCGAGGACCTGTCGGGTGTGGCCAGCGTGGCCTCCTTCTTCATCAGCCGGGTGGACACCGAGGTCGACCGGCGGATCGAGGACGCCGTCGGCGCCGGGGCCGAC
>JAGWNV010000085.1 GCA_028872975.1 Acidobacteriota bacterium | reverse complement strand
GCCCTCGAGGGCCAGGAGGCGGCGCTTGACGGGGAGCCCGCCGCCGTAGCCGCCGATGCGGCCGCCGCTCGCCACCACCCGGTGACAGGGAAGGACGATGGGGATCGGGTTGGCTCCGTTTGCCTGGCCCACGGCCCGGAAGGCGGTGGGACGGCCCACCATGGCGGCGAGCTCGGCGTAGCTCACGGTCTCCCCGTAGGCGATGTCGGCCAGCGCCCACCACACGTCGCGTTGGAAGGCGGTCCCGGTCAGCTCGAGCGGGAGGTCGAAGGCCCGGCGGCGGCCGGCGAAGTACTCGGACAGCTGCCGGCGGGCGTCGCGCATCGGCGCCGGCTCGCGGCCGGAGGCGCCGCCCTCGGCACGGAGGCGGGCCCGGCCGCCGTCGGGCAGACGGATCTCGGTCAGCGCCTCGGCCGTCGCCTCCAGCACGAGGGGCCCGATGGGGCTCTCGACGGTGGCGGTCCACCACGGGTCGGCACCGTCGTCGATGCGGGCTCGGGTGGCGGGGGCGGTCACGGTCATGCTGCTCGTCCTCCTCTGCTCGGTGCGCCCCGGCGGGGCGCAGCGGGTCCTTCTCCGGCGTGGGTCCACAGGTGCATCTGCGCGTACGCCCGCCAGGGCCGCCACTGCGCGGAGCGCGCCGTCAGCTCCGCCCTCGTGTCGCCGAGGCCGAGCCGCTCGGCGGCGCGGCGCGTGCCGAGGTCCCCGTCCAGGAAGGCGTCGGGATCCCCGAGGGCCCGGAGGGCCACGTAGGCCGCCGTCCACGGCCCGATGCCCGGGAGCGCCACCAGCGCCGCCGTCGTCTCGGCAGGATCGGCCCCGGCGTCGAGGGCGAGGCCGCCGGCGGCGACGGCGGCGGAGAGACCGGCGAGGGCCCGCCGGCGCTGGTCGGGCAGCCCGACGTCGAGCGGGCCGGACAGCGCCCGGGCGAGCTCCTCGGGGCCGGGGAACACCCGGTCGAGCCCGGGGACGCCGACGGCACAGGGTTCGCCGGCCTGGGCGACGAGACGTGCCGCCAGGGTCCGGGCTCCCTGGACCGACACCTGCTGGCCGAGCACGGCCCGCACCGCCGTCTCGAAGCCGTCGACCGTCCCCGGCACCCGCAGCCCCGGCCGCTTGTGGACGAGGGGCGCGAGGGCCTCGTCGCCGGCCAGGGCCCGGTCGACGGCCTCGGGGTCGGCGTCGAGGTTGCAGAGGTGCCGGCACCGGGCCACGGCCGCCGTCAGGTCCCGGACGTCGGCGAGGACGAAGCGGGCGCGGACGTGATCGGGGGCCGGGGTCAGCTCGACGCGCCCGTTGCCGTGCGGGAGCCGGAGGTTCCGGCGATACCCCTCGCCGTCTCCCTCCTCGATGCCGGCGACCGTCCGGCGGGCGAGGAACTCGAGGAGGGCCGGCGCGTCGATGGGCAGCCGGTGGGCCAGTCGGACGGCGATCGTCTGGGCGGCGCCGTCCGGCGCCGACCGGTCCTCTCGCCCCGCGCCCCCCCGCCGGCGCGCCCGGAGCGCCGTCGGGGTGCGCCCGAAGACGGCCCGCACCGTGTCGTTGAACTGCCGGACGCTCGCGAAGCCGGCGCCGAAGGCGACCTGGGCCATGGGCAGCTCGGTGCTCTCCACGAGCAGCCGCGCCGTCTGGGCCCGCTGGGCCCGGGCCAGGGCGAGCGCGCCCGTGCCCACCTCGGCCACGAGGACCCGGTGCAGCTGCCGCTCGCCGTAGCCGAGGCGCCGGGCCAGTCCCGAGACGCCCTCTCGGTCCACGACGCCGTCGAAGACGAGCCTGACGGCCCGCGCCGCCACGTCGGCCCGGCCCAGCCACTCCGGCGACCCCGGGGCGGCGTCGGGCCGGCAGCGCAGACAGGCCCGGAAGCCCGCCTGCTGGGCGGCTGCCGCCGTGGGATAGAACCGGACGTTGGACTTCTTCGGCGTGATGGCCGGGCAACTCGGCCGGCAGTAGACACCGGTGGAGGTGACGGCGGTGAAGAACCAGCCGTCGAAGCGGGGGTCACGGCTCTCCACCGCCCGGTAGCAACGCTCGAAGTCCTCCATGCCATGGCCATGCTGACATGCGGGCGCGACACTGTCTGGCGGGTTTCGGACGTCACGGTCCCGGGAGCTCCGGACGGGGCTCGTCGTGCCGGTGATCGGGTGGCGGCGGCGGGGACGAGGGCCGGCCGGCGCGGGCGGGGAGGGCGGCGGCGGGGACTAGGGCCGGCCGGCGCCGACGAGCCCGTTGTACCAGATCGGTTGGATCTGGACGTTCTCGCCGGTCTGGGGGGCGTCGATCACGTCGCCGTTGCCCACGTACATCCCGACGTGCTGCACCGACGTGGTGCCGTCGTTCCAGAAGACGAGGTCTCCGGGCTGCAACGCCGACATCGGCACGTGAGGGATGGCGTCGTACTGCTCCTGGGCCGTCCGGGGGAGGCCGACGCCGGCCTGTCCCCACGACCACTGGGTGAGCCCCGAGCAGTCGAAGCCCGGGTCGGGCGATCCCCGCGGGGACTCCCCGCCCCACACGTAGGGCACGCCGAGTTGGCTCTCGGCCGCCTGGACCGCACTCTGGGCCCCCGGTGCCACAGGCACGTTGGCCGAGACGGGCCCGCCACCTCCCCCACCACCACCGCCGGCGGGATGCGCGGCTGCGGCGGCGCGTTGGGCGGCGGCCGCGGCCGCTGCCGCCTGTTGAGCCGCCACCTGCTGGGCGTACACGGCGGCGGCGAGCTGTTGCTGGGCCTGCTGCTGCTGGGCCACGAGCGTGGCCACCTGCCCCTTCACCTGCGACAGGGTGGCCCGCTGCTGGGCCTGGAGCGCCTGGGCCTGCTGCTCGGACGTGGCGACCTGGGCGGCGGCGGCGCGCGCCTGGGTCTCGGTGCCCTGCAGCTGGCTCTCCTGCACGCCGAGCGACTGCTGCAACTGGTGCAGGGTGTCGATGGTCTGCTGCATCCGGGCGCCGGCGACCTGCTGGTACTCCTGGGTCACCATGCTCCGCTCCCCCCCCGACGAGAACAGCCCGGCGAACTCCGAGTCGGTGGCACCGCTCGTGTAGGCCCGGAGGGCTTCGCGGCGGAGCTCGGCCTGGGTCTTCTGGACGTGCGCCTGGGTCTCGGCGATCTGCGCCTTTGTCGCCGTGAGCTGGGCGTCGAGTTGGGCGACCTGCTGCTGGGCCACCTCGTACTGCTGCGCCAGCTCGTCGAGCTTCGCCCCGTCGGCCTGGAGCTGGCTCTGGATCTGGTTCGCCTGCGCCTGGTCGCCCTGGAGCTGGTTGCTGATCTGGTTGAGCTGGCTCCGGCTCTGCGAGACCGGATCGGCCATGGCGCGCGTGGCGGGGATCATCACCGTCACTGCGACGACCAGCGGCGTCATCACCGAAGGAAGGACTCGAAGGCCCATGCCGTTCCGGCGCACGTTCCGGCGTCGAAGGCGCGGTGGCGTCGCGAGACGTCCGACGTCACTCACAATGGTGAGTATTCCTAACGCCTCGGTCAATCCGATGCAAGCATCGGGCGTTGGCGCGCGACGCGTGGCGTGATGTCGTCGACGGCGACGCGACTGCACGCGGTCATGTTGCATTCACGTGACGGAAGCGATGTCGCGTGACGCCGTTGACACACGTCGCCCGCAGAGGAGCGACGATCGTCGGCGGCGTGGCTCGATCCTCAGGACTGTGGGGGCGTCGGCGACGATGCGCCGCACACACCACCGCACCTGCTTCCCGCCGGCGCGCCGACGGCCGGCTGGGGCTGCGGCGGGTCGGGCTTCGCCGGACGCTGGACCTCGGCCTGCGCCGCCGGCGGTGATTGCGGCTGAGGGGGCGCGACGGCGGCGGGAGCGGGGGGGGCAGGGATCGTGGGCGGCGCGGCGGCGGCCGCCGGGGTGGCCGGCACGGTGACGGCGGCGGCCTGGACGATCCCGGTGATCGGGGCCCCGGCCGGCCCGGCCAGGGCCGAGGAACCGAGGACGGCCCCGGCACCGGCCACCGCCAGCCCGCCGGCCAATGCCAGGCGGGCCCCCCGGATCCCTTCGGCAGCAAAGGTACGCATATGTGGCAAGAACGACACTGAGCGCGCGAACTTGCGCCTGAGGCCAGGAAATCCCAGGCCGGGCGCCACCTACACTGCCTGGCCGTCGGGACCGCCAGGCAGCCGGGCCCGCCAGGCAGCCGGGCCCGGCCGAGGAACGAGGGGGAGGCGACGAGGTTGGCCGGGACCACCACCGGGACGGCCCCGGAACCGGGGCAGGAAGGGCCAGCGGGAGCCGTCGAGGCCATCCTCGGGCTCAAGCACGCCTATCTCCGGCTGCTCGACACGAAGCGCTTCGACGAGCTCGGGGAGCTCCTGACCGACGATGCCACCGCCGCCTACTCCGACGGGCGCCACCTCTACGAAGGGCGAGGGGAGATCGTCGAGTTCCTCCGACGGGTCCTCGGCGACCCGGGCCGGGTCACGATGCACACCGGTCACCACCCGGAGATCGCGCTCGAGGGCGAGGACGAGGCGACGGGGACCTGGTACCTCGAGGACCGGGTGATCGTCCAGAGCGCCGACTGGGAGCTGCACGGCACCGCCGTCTACCGCGACCGGTACCGCCGCCTGGAAGGGCGTTGGCGCATCGCCCACACCGCCTACGAGCGGATCTTCGAGGAGCAGCGGCGCCGGTCGACCGGTGAGGTCCTCTCCTTCGTCACCATGTTCGACGCGCCGTCCGACGACGCGGACTGACGACGGGGACTAGGCCTAGGGGACGAGCACGACCTTCCCCGTGACGGCGCGCTCGAGGAGCTCGCCCATCACCGCCACGGCGTCGTCGAGGGGGCGTTCGGCCGGGGCGGGCGGGTGCAGCCGGCCGTCGTCGACCATGGCGAGGAGCCGCTCGAGCAGGGCCCGGTTGGCGACGGCGTCCGAGAACGCCCATGCGCCCCAGTCCACCCCGACCACGGTCCGGTTGTTGAGCAGAACCTGGTTGAGGGGGACCGACGGGATCGTCCCCGCCGCGAAGCCCACCACGCAGTGCCTCCCGAAGCGGCCCATGGCCCGCAGCGCCGGCTCGCTGTGGGCGCCGCCCACCGGGTCCATGACGACGTCGACGCCGCCGCCTGACAGCTGGCGCGCCTTCGTCTTCAGGTCCTCGGTCTCGTAGTCGATCCCTGCCACGGCGCCGAGGGCCCGCGCCGCGTCGAGCTTGGCCGTGCTGGAGGCGGCGGCGATGACGTTCGCCCCGAGGGCGATGCCGACATCGACCGACGCCAGGCCGATCCCGCCCCCTGCGCCCAGCACGAGCAGCCACTCCCCTTCCCCCAGCCGGGCCCGCTCGGCCAGGGCGAACCAGGCCGTGGAGTAGCTCTGGACGAACGCCGCGCCCTGGCCGTAGCTCATGGCGGAGGGGAGTCTCTGCAGTGACGCCTCGGCCACGACGACCTGCTCGGCGAAGGCGCCGAAGCCGGTCATGGCCAGCACCCGGTCGCCGACGGCGACGCCCCCGACGCCCTCGCCCACGGCGAGGACCTCACCGGCGATCTCCCCGCCGGGGACGTACGGCGTGGGCGGCTTCATCTGGTAGCGCCCCTGGCAGATGAGGCCGTCGACGTAGTTGACCCCGGCCGCCCGCACCGCCACCACCGCCTGGCCCGGCCCCGGAGACGGCTCGGGGCGCTCCTCCACCACCACGCCCTCGAGCGGCCCGAGCTCCCTGCACACGACGACGCGCACGGCCAGAGAGTAGACACAGGGCCCATGGACGTCCTGCGCACGCCCGAGGACCGCTTCGCCGGCCTGCCCGGCTACGACTTCTCCCCCCACTACGTCGAGGTGCCGAGCGGCGACGGCCCGGTGCTGCGGGTGCACTACCTCGACGAGGGGCCGCCGGACGCACCCGAGACCGTGCTCCTGCTCCACGGGGAGCCCTCCTGGAGCTACCTCTACCGCACGATGGTGCCCGTCCTCGCCGCCGCCGGGCTCCGGGTGGTGGCACCGGACCTCGTGGGCTTCGGCCGGTCGGACAAGCCGGCGGCGCGCGCCGACTACAGCTACTCCCGCCACGTCGAATGGATGCGTGGCGCCCTCTTCGACGCGCTTGGCCTGGGCGGGCTCACGTTGGTGGGTCAGGACTGGGGAGGACTCGTGGGCCTCCGGCTGGTCGCCGAGCACCCCGAGCGGTTCCGCCGTGTCGTCGCCGCCAACACCGGTCTCCCCACCGGCGACACCGACATGGGCGAGGCCTTTCTCGCCTGGCAGCGGTTCTCCCAGGAGACTCCCGAGCTG
The DNA here is from genome assembly GCA_028872975.1 of Acidobacteriota bacterium. GTDB lineage: Bacteria > Actinomycetota > Acidimicrobiia > Acidimicrobiales > UBA8190 > UBA8190. Next base: position 2,763 of record JAGWNV010000085.1, on the reverse strand, counting down.
CCCGTCGGCGCGATCGTGGCCAGCGGCTGCGCGTCCCCGCCGCCCGACGACGTGGTCGCCGCCTACGACGCCCCCTTCCCCGACGAGACCTACAAGGAGGGCGCCCGCCAGTTCCCCCTGCTCGTCCCCTGCCGTCCCGACGACCCGGCGTCGGATGCCAACCGCCGCGCCTGGCAGTCGCTCGGGCGCTTCGAGAAGCCCTTCCTGTGCGCCTTCAGCGACGGTGACCCCATCACGAGGGGCGCCGACGCCCTCTTCCTGGCCCGAGTGCCGGGGACGAAGGGCCAGGCCCACACCACCATCGAAGGAGGCGGCCACTTCCTCCAGGAGGACCGGGGACCGCAGCTTGCCGAGGTGGTGGCCGGCTTCGTCGGGGATACGCCCGCCCGGTAGCCGGCGCTCACCACCGGCCGGCGGGGTCGACGGTGAGGTTGTAGCGGTGCAGGACCGGGCCGAGCGCGCCCCACCCGATGACGGTCACCGAGGCGGTGGCGAGCTGGAGCCGCCAGGCCAGCCCGTCGTCGCCGCCGAGGGCCCAGGCGACGGCCGCCTTGATGGGTGAGACGTGGCTCACCACCACCACGTCGGCGTCGGCGCGCCCCCCGGTGCCGGCCTCGGCGAAGAGCTCTTCGCAGGCGGCCCTGACGCGGACGCCGAGCTCGGCGAGGCTCTCGCCCCCCGGCGGCCGGAAGGCGGCGTCACGGCGCCACTGCTGCCAGACCTCGGCCGGCACGTCCCCGAGCCGCTCGCCGTCGTAGGCGCCGTAGTCCACCTCGACCCACCGGTCGTCCACCTCGACGGGCAGGGCGAGGCCGAGGGCCTCGGCTGTCCGCACCGCCCGGCCCAGGGGGCTCGAGCACAACCGCCCCACCGGCCCGAGCAGCGCCCCCAGGGCGCCGGCCTGGGCCCGGCCCTTGTCGGTGAGCGGGGACTCGGCGCGCCCGAGCAGGCGGCGCTGGGCGTTCGCCTCGGTCTCGCCGTGGCGGACGAGGACGAGCACGGAGTCAGCGCACCAGGATGCGGCCGCAGTTGTCGCAGGTGATCACGGCCTCGGGCGGGGCGTGCTTGATGCGGTCGACCTCCATGGCCGGCAGGGTGAGGTGGCACCCCGTGCACGAGCTGCCCACCAGTCGGGCCGCGCCCGTGCCGCCCAGCTTGCGCCGGAGCCCCTCGTAGCGGGTCAGGAGCTCGGAGGGGACGGCCTCGGCCAGGGGGCGGCGGGCCTCGAGCTCGACCTCGACCTCGCCGTCGATCTCCTTCTCCGCCTGCCCGATGGCCCCGTGCAGCTCGCCGGCGCGGGTGTCGATCCCGTCGCGTTCCACGTCGGCCGCCTGGAGCTCCCCGTCGAGGGGCTCGAGCGCCTCCATCACCTCGAGCTCGCGGTTCTCGAGCTCGTTCACGTGGCGGCCGAGCTGGCGCACCTCGTCGTTCATCGCCGCCAGCTCGCGGGCGGCGGCCACCTGGCCCCCGTACAGGCGCCGCTCGAGCTCGGTGCGTCGTGCCTTGGCCGCCTCGATCTGTGCCTCGAGGTTGGCCTGGCGAGCCGCCAGCTCGTCGCGCTCGGTGCGCACCCCGCCGAGACGGGCCTCGAGCGCGGCCCGCCGCGCCCCGAGCTCGGCCAGCTCGGCACGCTCGGGGAGGGTGGCCCGGCGATGGCGGAGCTGGTCGACGCGCGTGTCGTGCTCCTGGATCTCGAGCAGTCGGTCGAGGGGTTCGGTCACCGGTTGCTCCTGCTGGCGTCGTCGGACAGGGCCGCCTCGGGCTGGCGCCGGACGGCGGCGAGGGCGGCGCGCAGGGACTCGTCGGCCAGCCGGCCCGCCTCCTCCCAGGAGAACCATCGCACGTCGGGGCTCTCCCCTTCGCGCGGTGCCGGGTCCGCGTCGTCGGCCACGAGCAGGTACCGCAGGTCGTAGTGCTCGTGGCCCTTGGCGGCCTCGTGCACGTCGAGGTGGACGAGGCGCGGCCCGTCGGCCGGGTGGGCGAGGTGGAGGCCGGTCTCCTCCTCCGACTCCCGCAGGGCCGCCTCCCAGGGACCCTCGCCGGGGTCCACGTGGCCGCCGGGCTGCATCCAGATGTGGAGCCGCTTGTGGAGGTGCAGGACGGTGCCCCGGGGGCCGACCACCACGGCCGACCCCGTCACGTGCCGACGGTCGGCCTCCTCGTCGAAGGGGCGGGGCAGGGAGTCGAGGAGCCCGAGCACCCGCCGGCGGGACTCCTCCTCCCGCCCGTCGGCCGGCACGTGCGCCTCCACCGCCGCCCGCACCCTGTCCCGAAGCTGGGTCGCCGTCCCGTCCCCGGCCCGTGCCACTCGTGCATCCCTAGCACAGGGCAAGGCCGGTCTTCACCGGGACCGCCCTCCCCTGGCGGGGCGGGCGTGGGATCCTGGACCTGTGAGGCAGAGCATCCGCGTGGGCACCTTCGCCGGCGTCGACGTCGGCGTGAACTGGAGCGTCCTCGTCATCTTCGGCCTGCTCACCTGGGAGCTGGCGACGATCGTCTTCCCCCACACCTACGGCGGCGCCCGGGCCAGCTACTGGGTGGCCGGCTTCGTGGCGGCCGTCGTCTTCTTCGCGTCCCTCCTCGCCCACGAGGTCTCCCACGCCGTGGTGGCCCGGCGCAACGGGGTGGGCGTGCAGTCGATCACCCTCTGGCTCTTCGGCGGGGTGGCCCAGCTCGAGGGCGAGGCCCACGACGCCGGCGCCGACTTCCGGATCGCGGCGGTCGGCCCGGGGACGAGCATCGCCCTCGCCGTGCTCTTCGCCG
>JAGWNV010000346.1 GCA_028872975.1 Acidobacteriota bacterium | reverse complement strand
GAGGAAGGAGAGGGCCTCGAGGTTCTCCCTGCCTCCGAACTCGTTGGCGATCCACTCCCCCGCCTTGCGCGAGTAGTCCCGGTACAGCATCGACGCCACGGCGTCGACGCGGAGACCGTCGGCGTGGTAGGTCGACAGCCAGTGCTCGGCCGAGGAGGCCAGGAAGCTCCGCACTTCGTGCCGCCCGTAGTTGAACACGAGGCTGTCCCAGTCGGGGTGGACGCCCAGTCGCGGGTCGGCGTGCTCGTAGAGGTGGGTCCCGTCGAAGTCGGCGAGGGCGAAGGCGTCGGAGGGGAAGTGGGAGGGGACCCAGTCGAGGATCACCCCGATGCCGGCCTGGTGGAAGAGGTCGACGAGGGCCATGCACCCCTGGGGGGTGCCGTAGCGGGCCGTGGGGGCGAAGTAGCCGGTGGTCTGGTAGCCCCAGGAACCGTAGAAGGGGTGCTCCATCAACGGCAGGAGCTCGACGTGGGTGAACCCCGTCTCGAGGACGTGCTCGACGAGCTGGGGCGCGATCTCCTCGTAGGACAGGAGCCGTTGCGGCTCGGCCGGGTCTCGGCGCCAGGACCCGAGATGGACCTCGTAGACCGACACCGGGGCGTCGAGGGCGATCCGGCCCCCCCGGTCGGCCATCCACTCGCCGTCGCCCCAGCGGTAGGAGAGGTCCCAGACGACCGAGCCCGTCCTGGGGGGCTCCTCGGTCCGGAAGGCGAAGGGATCGGCCTTCTCGAGCAGCCGGCCGTCGGCCGCGGTGACGGCGAGCTTGTAGACGTGCCCGGGCTCGGCGCCGCCCACGACTCCCGACCAGATTCCCGACGAGGACACCGGCGACAGCGGGTCGGCATCGGCCCGCCAGCCGTTGAAGTCCCCGACGACCGAGACGGCCCGGGCGTTCGGCGCCCACACCGCGAAGGCCACCTTGGGCTCGGGCCCGGGCAGCACGTGGGCGCCGAGCCGGGTGGCGAGCCGGCGGTGGGTGCCCTCGTTCAACAGATAGAGGTCCTGGGCGCCGAGCAGGGTCGTGGACACGCCAGCGCTCGTCGTCCGGCTCACGGCCGTCCTCCCCGGTCACTCGTCTCCGGTTCCGTCCCCCCCGTCGGGCGAGCCGGTGGCGGCTCGGCCGGGAGCCCGACGGACCTCTCGAGCTCGGGCCGGCGGCGGGCGTCGACCTCCCGCAGGACCGCCGAGATCCCGGCGTCGGCGACGACGTCCTCGAGCTGCCGGGTGGCGCGGCGGCGGAAGTTCCCCTCCTCGGGCCCGCTCCCGGGCCGGTTCTGCGGCTCGTGCTCCAGCCACAGGTCCTCGAGGTCCACCATGACGACCTCGGCCTGGCCGGCGGCCAGGTGCCCCAGCACCCCCGCCAGGGCCCGGCGCTCCTCGGCGGCGGCCCCGTCGGCGGGAAGGGCGGCGAGGCCCGCCGTGGGCAGCGACCCGAGCAGCGCCGAGCGCCACCGGGCCCGGCGCCGGCGCTCGGTGGCGGCCTCGTCGGGATCGATCAGGTCACGCCGGCGGCGGTCCCCGATGTCGAGGCCCCGCCAGTAGCCGGCGAAGGTCGGCAGGTCGTGGGTGCCGAAGGAGGCGAGCGACCGCCGGGGCGCCGGCGGCAGGGGATCCTCGA
>JAGWNV010000001.1 GCA_028872975.1 Acidobacteriota bacterium | reverse complement strand
AACGACGCGCCCTCATGGCGACCCCTCGGTTGGTCATGTGCGGTTCCGATAGCCAAGCACGAACCAGGGGCCGAGTCACCGGCCCCCGATCCGTCCCCCTTTAGTCGTCGAGGCCTCGGCGCCCATCGATTCCGCTGGCGCCGAGCCCCGGGCAGGGACCCCCTGGAGCCCCGTCCTTCGGTCAGTGTGCGCTTACCGTGGCGGGACGGACATCACCAAAAGTGGTGGAATCCGGCCTCCCGTGCGCGATCCGTGTGCAATCTCCGCGGTCGTCGGGCTGGCCACCGCTGGGAACAACCCCGTCGCTGACACAGAACTGGCAGCGTCCCTGAGGGCCTCCGTATCCCCCATCCGGCTCCCAGCCGTTCAATTCCGAGCGGTCCGGCCCGGGTCGCAGGCCAATCGGTCTCAGGCGCTCGGGGACGCCCCCAGGCCGGCGACGGCTTCTGCAGCGCGAAGCGTGTCGTGGCCAAGGGGTTGGCCGACCACGGCGACCGGGGAAGGCACCGAGGTCGTCCCTCCGATGATGCTGTAGAGCCAGTTGCCCGGCACCAGGCTCGGCGCCGTGGCCGCCCCGGCACCAGCCGAGATGGCCGGCGACAAGGCCCCCTGCGAAGCCTAGGAGCCCGCCGAGGAACAGTCGGTACCGGCGCCAAGAGCGACGGCGAGACAACCTGGGCAGACGGACACGATCGTCATCGGGGCCGTACCGATCGATAGCCATTGTTCCCTCCAGCGCATCCCACTGATCCAGCCTGAGGCGTGAGACGACTCACGCGTCGAGCTCATTTGGGCACGTGCCAAGAGGTACGGACAAGGTCGTCAGTACGAGGACCAGGGGGCTACCACCATCCGTGAACCGCTCCAGGACGCCGGGACCTCGGCGCCGGACCGACCGTCAGGACTCTCGCACCGGGAGCGCCGAGTCCGGATCGAGCGCGAACTCGTAGGACGCCCGGACCAGCTGCTGGACGACGGCCTGCTCCCCTTCGTCTCGCGGGGCGTAGATCATGACGACCGTCGGGGGCGCCTGGCCGGTGCGGACGAGGAAGTGGGGTTCGGCCCATCCGGCGCGCTCGGCGGCCTCGGCCAGCGGGAGCGGCAGCATGGCGTGCAGGCTGAAGTCGCCCTGGGCGTGGACATGGCAGAACTCGCGCCCGACCATGAAGGACTCGGCGGCCGCGCCTGGGGAGGTCCCGTCCAGGGTGAGGGCGCGGGCGCCCTCCACCGAGATCTGTGATGGGCCCTCGACCACGCCGGGCCAGGTGCGTGCTTCGGCGAGGATGGCGTCGACGTGCCCGGCGTCGGCGGGCTGCTGATCGAGTTGGCTGTGCGGGATCCGCGTGGTGGTCCGCGGCCGGGTCCCCGGTCTCCTCGGCAGGTCGGATTCGCCGGTCACCTCAGCCCCCGAACCAGAAGAGCTCGATCGGGATCCCGTCCGGGTCCCGGAGGAGTACGAGGGCGTGCGGGGCCGGCTCGGCGGTCTCGTGGACGCCTCCGTGCTCGATCCCCAGGGCGTCCAGGTGGCTGATCCACTCGTCGAGATCCTCCCTGGCGGCGACGTGGAGCGCCACGTGGTCCAACCCGGTCTGCAGGGGGCTGAACCGTTCCCGGGAGGCCCCGGGATGGTGGTCGAGGCCCACGAAGAGCCCGGTCCCAGGGCGTGTCATGACGACGGCGTAGCCGTCGCCGGTCCGGTGTGGCTCGACGAAGGCTCGGACGAGCCCGAGCACCTCGCCGTACCAGGCTTCGCTGGCGACGATGTCGCGGACCGTGAGCCCGATGTGGCTGATGCCCGCCACGGCCGGGACGGCGCCGAGGGAGGAGGACGATTCGGTAGCGGTGGTCACGATGAGACTCCTTGGTCGGGAGCGAGCGGTGGTGAGACGTGCGTGTCGAGCGTGCTCGAGATGTTGGCTGGTCGCCGATCAGGACGTGGCGGCGACCGATCGGCGAAGGCCCTCGACGGCCATCTGCCTCCGTGGCATCCAGTCCGAGTCCAGTCGGGCCCGCACCGGGGCAGGCATGGCGGAGGTGAAGAACGTGAGGTCGTCCTCCGGTGCTGCGTCGAGCAGCCAGGGCAGGAATGCGTCGGGTGAGTTCGTCTTGGCGTCCTCGGCACGGAAGAAGGCGATGTCCTCCATGGTGAAGGCCTCGGCGCCGAGCGGCAGCACGTCTGCCTCCTCGTGGGCGAGATGGGTCTCGATCGCCCCCTGCATGCGCTCGAGGGCCTGGCGCGCCGCAGCCGGACTCGTGGCGATCTCCACCAAGGCGGCGTCGAACTCGTCCATGGCCGCGGCCATCACCTGGTGCTCCTCGGCGTTTCGGGCGAGGAGGAGAGCGACCCGCTCACCGAGGCGCTCGCCCAGGAGGGCCCAGATCACCGTGTCCTCGAGCTCATGGTGGTGATGGAGCTGGGCGGCGGTGACGGCCCAATAGGCCTGCACGGCGTCGACGGGGATCTCGTCCCCGCCGGCCAGGGCGGCGGCGAGCCGATCCGTGTCACGGCGAACGGCGCGGTGGACGGCGAGCTGGATCCGCGAGCCCGGGTCCGTCGCAGCGGTCGTGGTCATGGCCCTGCCTCCTCGATATCAGCGTAGAGGATGATTCTGCACAGAAGAGTGCTCTAAAGTCAAGGGCGATGGCGAACCCTCCGACGGTCAAGCGGCCCTACGACGCCCGGCGCCGCCGGGCGCGCGCCGAGGAGGAGCGTCGGGCGACCCGTTCGCGGGTGGTGGAGGCCGCTCGGACGCTCTTTCTCACCAAGGGGTACGTCGCCACGACCATGGCGGAGATCGCCCAGGAGGCCGGCGTCGCCCTCCAGTCGGTCTACAGCGCGGGGCGGAGCAAGGCGGAGCTGCTGCACCTGGTGACGGACCTGGCCGTGGCGGGCGACGACCGGGACGTCATGCTCCTCGATCGGCCGAGCTACACCGCCATCGCCGAAGAGTCGAACCGCGTCCGCCAGGTGGAGATGGCCGCCGATCTGATCGTTGCCACCATGGAGCGCCTCGCCCCGGTGTGGGTGGCATACCGAGAGGCGGCCGCCGTCGACGCCAAGGCGGCCGCCAACCTCGTGGCCGCCCATCATCGACGTCACCAGACGTTCGCCGGCATGATCGCCATGCTCCCGCCGGACGCGCTCCGACAGTCACACGAGGAGGCCACCGACACCGCCTGGGCCATCGCCAGCGTCGACGTCTTCCTCCTCCTGCGTTCCATCCGAGGGTGGGACGCCACCCACTACGCAGCGTGGATCCGCCGGACACTCGTCGAGGTGCTCCTCGTCTCCGACGCCTGAGAGGCGGATCAGAGCGTGCCGGCACCCGGCCCGCCGAGACGGGCGCGCCCGAGCACGGCATCGCCCTGCGGGTCTGGCCCCGATCGCCGACCGGAGCGTGTGTGCCCCCCCGGGGGGATTGACTCCCGCTTCAGCCCTAGTATAGTTACCTAGGTGAGTAGAGAAGTACTCCCGCAGACGATGAGCTTCCAGCTCGTCCCCGACTCGGGCGTGCCCGCCTACCTCCAGCTCGTCCAGCAGGTCCGCCAAGCCATCCGGATGGGGGTCCTCCAGGTGGGCGACAAGCTCCCCACGGTGAAGGAGGTCGTCACCGAGGTGGCCGTCAACCCCAACACCGTCTTGAAGGCCTACCGGGAGCTCGAGCACGAGGGACTGGTGGAAGGCCGCCAGGGGGTGGGCACCTTCGTCTCCCGGAGGCCGAGCGGGCCGCCGCCGAGCACCCAGGCCAGGCTGGCCCGGAGCCTCGAGCGCTGGGTGGAGACGGCCCGGCGCGAGGGCCTCGACGACGAGTCCATCGAGGCCCTCCTGCGAGCGATCCTCCGGGCCGCGACGCCGGCCAGGTCGGCATGACCCGCCTCGGCTCCCTGGCCCCGAGCCCGCCTTCGTCCGCCGTCGAGACGGCCGGGCTCGGCAAGCGGTTCGGGAAGCTCTGGGCGCTCCAGGACTGCTCGGTCCGGGTGCCCCGAGGCCGGGTGGTGGCCCTCGTCGGGCCCAACGGCGCCGGCAAGACGACCCTGTTGCGGATGCTCGCCGGCTTGAGCAGGCCGACCACGGGTGAGGCCCGGATCCTCGGGCGACGGCCCGAGCAGTCCGAGGAGTTCCTGTCCACCATCGGGTACCTGGCCCAGGACGTCCCCCTCTACCGCCGGATGACGGCGCGCCAGCACGTCGAGGTCGGCGCCGGGCTCAACCGGCGGTGGGAGGGCGAGGCGGCGATCGCCCGTCTCGAGGCCCTGCGGGTGCCGACCGACCGCCCCGTGTCCACCCTTTCCGGTGGCCAGCGCGCCCAGGTGGCCCTGGGCCTGGCCCTGGCCAAGCGCCCGGCCGTGCTGCTCCTCGACGAGCCCGTCGCCGCCCTCGATCCGCTCGCCCGGCGGGAATTCCTGGCCGCGCTGGCGGGGGCGGTGGCGGAGGACGAGGTGTCGGTGGTGCTCTCCTCCCACCTCGTCCACGACCTCGAGCGGGTCTGCGACTTCGTGATCCTCCTCTCGGCCTCACGCGTCCAGCTCTGCGCCGACATCGAGGAGATCCTCGACACCCATCGGTTCCTGGTCGGGCCCAGGCGGCCGGCGGCCGAGATCGAGCGGGCCATGGACGCCGTCTCGGTGACCCAGACCGCCCGCCAGTCCCGGGTGCTCGTGCGGACCGACGGTCCCATCGCCGATCCCTCCTGGCAGGTGAGCGAGGTCGGCCTCGAGGACGTCATCCTGGCCTACATGGGCCGCGACGCCGACGGGGTCGAGCAGCAGACCGTCGGACTGGGGGCCACGGCATGAACCTCCTCGTCTGGCGCCTGCACCGCAACCAGGTGCGCTTCGCCGCCCTCGCCCTGGCCGTCCTGGCCGTGATCCTCCTCGTCACCGGGTCGGTCATGGCCCACGACTACGACCGGGCCCTCGCCGACTGCCGGGCCAGCCAGAGCTGCGCCGATCTCGGCAGCCAGCTCTTCCGGGGCGACGGGATGATCATCGACCTGGTCAACCTCACCGTGGTGGTCCCACTGCTGTTCGGCCTGTTCTGGGGTGCCCCGCTCCTGGCCAAGGAGCTCGAGGACGGCACCCACAACCTGGTGTGGACCCAGAGCGTGCCGAGGCGTCGGTGGTTCACCTCCACCGTCGGCTGGGCGCTGGCGGCGGCGGCGCTGTGGGGCGGGGCGATGGCGGCGCTCGTGAGCTGGTGGCGCTACCCCGAGAACGCCCTCGACTCCCGGTTCGCGGCGTTCGACATCCAAGGGATCGTGCCCGTGGCCTACGCCCTGTTCGCCGTCGCCCTCGGGATCGCCATCGGCTCGGTGGCGCGGCGCGTGCTCCCGGCGCTGGCCGTCACCATTGCCACCTTCCTCGCCGTCCGGGTCCCCATCGCCGTCTACCTCCGCCCCCACTTCCTCACGCCGGTGCGGGCCACGACGTCGCTGGCGTCCTCGGGCCTCGGGCCGCCCGGATCGTGGCTCCTGTCCCAGTCCCTGGTCGGCCCCGGCGGTGCCACCACGGGCAACCTCTTCTCGGTCACGCCCGTCTGTACGACGACGGGGTTCGCCAGCAAGGGCCTCATCGGCTCCTGTCTCGCCCACCACGGGTACCGGATGACCGTGACGTACCAGCCGGCCGTCCGGTTCTGGGCGTTCCAGGGCATCGAGGCCGGCATCTTCGTGATCCTGGCCGCGCTCCTCGTCGTCTTCGCCTTCCGCTGGACCCTCCACCGCGACGCCTGAGGGCGTCCCGCCCCTGACGGAGGCTCCCCCGACGGGTCGGGGGAGACCACCTTCGACGGCACCTCCCCCTCGCTCCCATGGGCCGGACCCGTCGGCGGCCGACTACGCCGGGCCGGGCTGGCTCGAATGGATCGGGGTGGCGGCCGTGCTGACTGCCGCCTACGCCCTCTGGCGCGCCAGGCTCCCCTCCTTCGTGAACCTGTACTGCGCCGGACTGCTCGCCCTGCTCTTCGTGAGCAATCAGCTCGGATTCAACCCAGGCTCGTGGCGTGGGGATTCCCGGCGCTCGTGGCTTTGTCCGCCGTCCTCAAGCGGCGCGGCAGGCTCGACGTCGTCATCGGCTTCGCCGCCCTCATGCCGGTCGTCCTCGTGGCCTACACGACGATCGGCAACACCATGCTCCAGCCCTAGCGGTCAAGCACGCCGTCTCCCGGCGCGCCTGGTGAGGCGGTGCGCCGCTCAGGCCCGGCGTTCGGCTCGGTCGCCGGGGACGAGGCGGAGGCGGGGTGCCGGCCGGGCGCGCCGAGGGCGGGGCCCCGACTGTCCCCCCGGCCCGGTCCGGGGCACGTCGAGGGCGGCCACGAGCATCGAGGTGGTGTCCTCGAGGGTCTCGAGGGCCGACCACCGCCGGGCCAGCAGCCGGACGCAGCCCACGCTCAGGCCCAGGGGGAGGAGCCAGTTGAACGCCGTCTGGTCGAGATGGCTCCGCAGCCCGGCGCCGGCGAGGAAGCAGCCGGTGATGGCCAGGGCGGTCGCCGCCCACAGGGCGGTGTCGACCCGGCTGGCCCGCTCGAACGCCCTCGTCCGCAGCACCGGAGCGGGCACGAGCTCCCGGGTGTACTGGACGGTGAGGGGCCGGAAGGCGAGGGACACGAGGGCGACGACGGCCATGGCCCCCGCCGTGATGGCCCGGGCGTAGGCGTTGAGGCCCGGTGTCGTCCACTCCGGGGCCAGCCACGCCCCCAGACTGATGGCGACGAAGATTGCCAGTGACAACGTCTCGAACAGCGCCGAGGCGCGCCGGCGGTGGGCGTGGAGCACGGCCAGGCAGGCGGTGACGGCGGCGAAGAGGCCGCCGACGGCGGCACCGACCCCGGTGTTCCGGACGGCGAGGACCATCACCAACCAGGGTGCGAGGCCGAGGAACACCGCGCCGTTCACGGGAGCCAACCCTACCGGGAGACTGGGCCGGTTTCGGGCCGTTCGGACCTACCGGTGCCTTCACGCGTGGCCGACGATGCATGCAGACGCGAATCACGTTCCACCCGGTGGGCGGCCCTCGTGCCGGCCGCCATGAGTCGAGGAGGGGTCCGACGGCAGAGTTCCTCACCGACGAGCTCGAAGCGCTCGCCATCGAGCGCGGCCTCGTCTTCCCGCGCCACGTCCTCGCCGCCGTGGTGGCGGCGCTCGACTCGGGCAAGCACGTGATGCTCACCGGCGTTCCCGGGTCGGGCAAGACCTCCCTGGCCTTCCTCGCCGCCGACCTGGCCAAGCGGGCCTACCGGTGCAACGGCTACGTGGCGGCCACCGCCAGCACCGACTGGGACATCAGCCAGACCGTGGGCCGGTACTACGACACCCCCGAGGGACCCGTCTTCCGCGACGGGCTCATCCTCGAGGCCATCCAGCGGGGCCGGTGGCTCATCGTGGACGAGCTCAACCGGGCCGACTTCGACAAGGCGTTCGGCCCCCTCTTCACGATCTTCGCCAACCAGCCCGTGACCCTTCCCTTCAAGCGGGTCGGCCACTCGTCGTATCTCTCGCTCGTGCCTTCGGGTGTGGACCCGCCTCCGCACACCGAGGCCATCCAGGTGCCCACCCGGTGGCGGATCATCGGCACGATGAACGAGCTCGACCGCGAGACGCTCTACCGGATGTCCTTCGCCCTCATGCGCCGGTTCGCCTTCGTCGAGGTCGAGCCTCCCAGCCAGGAGCTCATGGAGTCGCTCATGGGGGGACGCGGCGGGATCGGCACCGAGCTCCTCGTCCTGCGCGACCACGTCGACCTCGGCGCGGCGGTCTTCATCGACGCCGCCACCTACGCCCGGCGTCGCGCCGAGGACGGCGACACCACCCGCTCGAGGTTGCTGTTCGAGACCTTCTACGCCTTCTTCCTCCGCCAGCTCCATCCCCTCGACGAGAGGGCGGCCGGCGAGGTCTACGAGTGCCTCTCGCCCCTGTTCGACCCGGCCGAGCGCGACCGGCTCCGGCTCGTGCTCCGTGACGTGGTGGGCGCGAACCGGCGGAGCACCCGTTGGGGCCGCGACGACGACGGGGCAGGGGCCTGGACCGGCCTGGTCGGCAACGGGCGCCCCGCCGGAGGCTGAGAGCCCTCAGCGGCCGCCCGTGAGCTCGCCCACGAGCGCCGCCACGCGCCGGCCGATCTCGTCGCGGATCGCCCGCACACCGTCGAGGTCCTTCCCACTCGGGTCCTCGAGCGCCCAGTCGAGGCGACGGGTGCCGGGGTAGACGGGACAGGCGTCCCCGCAGCCCATCGTCACCACCACGTCGGCTTCCCGGGCCAGGTCGTCGGTGAGGGCCTTGGGCCGGCGCGCCGAGAGGTCGATCCCGATCTCGGCCATGGCCGCCACCACGAGCGGGTGCACCTCGGTGCCCGGCGCGCTGCCCGCCGAGCGGACCTCGACGTCGTCGCCGGCGCGTTCTTCGAGCAGGGCGGCGGCCATCTGGGAGCGCCCGGCGTTGTGGACGCAGACGAAGAGGACGACGGGTCGCTCAGCCACGGCCGGCCTCCTCCACCCGGGGGACCACCACGCGCTCGGCCCCGGCGCGGGCCCGGGGATAGAGCACGGCCACGGCGGCCACGGCCACGGCGGCGCCGGCAACCTCTGCGCCCACGAAGGCCGGCACCGACGAGGGGCGGATCCCGGAGAAGGTGTCGGTGAGCATCCGGGCCACCGCCACCGCCGGGTTGGCGAAACTGGTGGACGACGTGAAGAAGTAGGCGCCGCCGATGTAGGCCCCGACGGCGAAGGGGGCGGCCGAGGATCGGCCGGTGCGGCTCAGTCCGAACACCACGAGGAGCAGCCCGAAGGTGGCCACCGCCTCGGCCAGGGCGAGCCCGCCGCCGGTGCGGGCCTTGGTGGAGAGCTCGAAGGCGGGCCTCGAGAACATGGCGTTGGCGACCACTGCCCCGAGGGCGCCGCCGGCGAGCTGGGCGCCGACGTAGGCGGCCGCCGCCGAGGTCCCGATGCCGCCGAAGCACCGGTCGGCGAGGGTGACGAGGGGGTTCAGGTGGGCGCCGGACACCGGCCCCACCGCCACGATGACCGCCGCCAGCACCGCGGCGGTGGCCAGCGCGTTCTCGAGGAGCTCGAGGCCGACGTCGCCGGGGGACAGGCGCGCCGCGGCGATGCCCGATCCCACCACGCCGGCCACGAGGAGCCCGGTGCCGAGGAATTCGGCCAGGGCCCGGCGGGCCAGCTGGTCGGGCCCGGCGGTCACCCGCAGCAGGCGGGCGTGGTCTCGGTGTCGGCGAGGACCGTGTAGAGCTCCCACGCCGTGCCGTCGGGACCGTGCGCCCACGCCTTGTCCTGCAGGGCGTAGCAGCAGTCGACGGACTGCTCGTCGGTGGTGGCGATCCCCACGCCCTCGAGGCGCCGCCGGGCCGCCACCACGTCCTCGGGGGCGTCGAGCTCCACCCCGAGGTGGTTGATCGACCCCGGCGTGGCGGCGCCCTCGATCAGCACCAGCTTGAGCGGCGGGTCCTCGAGGGCGAAGTTGGCGTAGCCGGGGCGGACCTTCGCCGGTGGGGCGCCGAAGAGCTTCGAATAGAACTCGACGGCGGCTGTGACGTCGGGGACGTTGAGGGCGAGCTGGACACGGGGCATCAGGGCCTCCTCCCATCGATGACCGTCGATGGGAGTATGGGTCGACCGATCGACGGTTGTCAATAGGTCAGCGGCGGCGGCGGGCGATGATGCGCTCGGCCGACTCGCTGACGCCCGTGGCCAGGGGCCATCCCACGTAGTGGGCGAGGTGGACCACCACCTCGCGCGCCTGGGCCTCGGTGAGCTCGCCGTTGTCGAGGGCGCTCTGGAACTGCACGTCGAGCAGCTCCGTCCGTCCCAGGGCGGCCAGCACCCCGATGGTGAGGAGGCGTCGCTGGCGCAGGTCGAGGTCGGGCCGGCACCAGACGTCGCCGAAGAGGTGGTCGACGGTGTAGGCGACGAAGTCGCCCTCGACGGCGTCGGGGTCGACCTCGAAGTTGTAGACCTCCTGCATCCGCCGCCGGCCGGCCTCCCGGTCCGGCCTGGGAGGCCGGTGCTCGGCCGTCATCGCCACCTCTCGGTCATCGCCACCTCGGTCGACTCCGCCTCTCCGTCATGCCCAGCTGTCGGTCGTCCCCGCCGAGGCCGCCTCGTCCCTAGGCAGACAGGTGTCTGGACTGTAGTCTCCGGGCGTCCGAGGGAGGAGACGTGCCCCGCTTCGAGCCCCATCCCGACCGGCGGCCCGCCGTCGTCACCGGCGCCTCCTCGGGCATCGGCCGCGCCTGTGCCCTTGCCCTCGTCGACGCCGGCCATCCCGTGGTGCTCGGAGCCCGGCGCACCGAGCGACTCGAGGAGCTCGCCGCCGCCGTGGCCGACGCCGGCGGGGAGGCCCACGCCCTGCGGTTGGACCTCGCCGACCCGCAGTCGGTGCAGGCCTTCGCCAAGGGCGCCGTCGAGGCGGTGGGTGGCGTCGAGGTCCTCGTCTCCGCCGCCGGGCGGAACCTGCCCGACACCGCCACCGACCCCGACCCCGACCAGTTCGCCGCCACCGTCGAGGTGAACCTCCTCGGCGTCCAGCGCCTGGTGGGGCTCCTCCTCGCCCCGATGCTCGAGCGCCGGCGGGGGGATCTCGTGTTCCTCGGCTCGGAGGTGGTGCGGCTCCCACGGGTCCGCAACAGCGCCTATGTCGCCTCCAAGTGGGCCCTCCACGGCTACGTGCGCACCCTCCAGATGGAGCTCGAGGGCACCGGCGTGCGGGCCTCGATCGTCCAGCCCGGCCAGACGCTCTCGGAGATGGGCAGCGACTGGGACCCCGAGGTCACCGCCGAGATCCTCGGTGAGTGGGTCCGTTGGGGGGTGGCCCGCCACGACCACTTCCTGCGCCCCGAGGCGGTGGCCGCCGCCGTCTGCGCCGTGGTCGAGGCGCCGCCGGGCACGCACCTCACCCTCGTCGAGGTCGAGCCTGAGCGCCCGCCCGGGCCGCTACCCGCTCCCTGAGGCGGGCCGCCGGCGGAGCACCGCCACGAAGGGCTGGGTGGGGCCGTCGTCGAGCAGGGTCTCGACGCCCCAGCCGGTGCCTCTGAGGAGGCGGCGGAGCTCGGCGGGGGAGAGGAAGAGCCAGTCGAACCAGGGCGAGACGTGACCGCCGTAGCGGTAGCGGAGCCGGAGCTGGCCGGGCATGCGCCCGGCGGCGCGGTTGGCCCGGCGGTGGGCGGCGTCGAGGAGGGGGGCGGTGCCGGCGTAGGGGCTCGTGCTCTCGGCCAGGACCGTGGCGTCGGGCCCCATGCGCCTCGCCCACCGGGCGAGGACGGCCTGCAGCCGGGCCGGGGTGCCGAAGATGCCGGCGTTGTTGCCGAAGAGCGCCACCGTGTCGAACGAGCCGATCTCGGCCGAGAGCTCCTGCCAGGTGGCCACGCGGGCCTGGCGCAGGCCCCGGCGCCGGGCGACGGCCGCGGCGAGGGGGGAGGCGTCGGCGCCCACCACGTCGAGGCCGGTGTGCTGGAGGTGCAGCGCCAGGCGTCCGGCGCCGCAGCCGAGGTCGAGGACGCGCCCGCGGGCAGAGCCGGCCGCCGCCTGCTCGGCCGGCGGCCAGTCGCCGAAGGGGGCGAGGTAGAGGTCGGGCCCGGCCCCCTCCTCGAGCAGGCCGTCGCGACGTTCGTGCACCTCGAGGTCCGTGCCGCCTGCGGCCCAGTCGGCGAGGGCGTGGCCGAAGGCGTCGGCGTCGTCGATGGCGGGGGACTGTAGTGCCGGGCGCCGGGCGCGATGCTGGGACGGTGTCGAGGGTCGACCTCAACGCCGACGTCGGCGAGGGCACGGCGCCGGCTGCCGCCGAGGCGGCGTTGCTCGGCGCCGTCACGAGCGCCAGCGTCTGCTGTGGCGCCCACGCCGGCACCGCCGAGGGCATCGTGGGCACCGTGCGCCGTGCCGTCGCCGCCGGCGTGGTCGTCGGCGCCCATCCTTCGTACCCCGACCGTGCCGGCTTCGGCAGGCGCCGGGCCGTGGTGGACGAGGCCGAGCTGGCGGCGTCGCTGGCGGCCCAGATCGCCTTCGTGGCCCGGCTCGCCGCCGGAGCCGGGACGGCCCTGCGCTACGTGAAGCCGCACGGGGCGCTGTACCACGACTGCGCCGCCGACGACACCGTGGCCCGGCTGATGGCCGCCGTGGTGCGCGACGCCGGGGATCTCGCCGTGCTCCTCCCGGCCGGTGCGGTCACGACCGGGCGCTTCGAGCGCGCCGGCGTGGCGGCGGTGACCGAGGCCTTCGCCGACCGGGCCTACGGTCCCGACGGCGGGCTCGTGCCCCGCGGCGACCCCGGCGCCGTCCTCCAGGAGGAGGCGGCCGTCGTGGACCAGGCCCTCTCGCTCGTGGTCGACGGCCGGGTGCGGGCCGGGAGGCGGTGGGTCGAGGTCCGGGCCGCCTCGCTGTGCCTGCACGGGGACACCCCCGGGGCCGCCGGCCTGGCCCACGCCGTGCGGCACGCCCTCGCCGGCGCCCAGGTCGAGGTGGCGCCGTTCGCGTCCTGAGCGCCGCCGAGGTCTCCCCCCTCGGCGACGCCGCCGTCCTCGTCGACCTCCGCGACATGGAGGCCGCCTGGCGTCTCGCCGACCTCGTCCACGAGGCTCGCCGTGCCGCCGCCCTGGCCGTCGAGGAGGCCGTGGTCGGCCTCGGCACCCTCACCGTCGTCTTCGACCCCCTGGCCGTGGACGGTGCCGAGCTGGCCGCCGCCCTCGGCGACTTGGCCCGCCGCGTCCTCTCCGGTGCCGCTCGGGCCCGGCCGGGGGGTGCCGGCGCCGTCGGCGGGGAGGCCCCCTTCGAGATCCCGGTCTGGTTCGACGGACCCGACCTCGAGGAGGTCGCCGCCGGGCTCGGCCGGTCACCGGCATGGGTGGTCGACGAGCTGTGCGCCAGCGCGCTGCGGGTCGCCTTCCTCGGGTTCTCGCCCGGCTTCGCCTACCTGGGGGGGCTCTCGCCCGTCCTGGCCGGGCTCGGCCGCCGGCACCGGCCCCGTCCGGAGGTGCCGCCCGGATCGGTGGCGCTGGCCGGCGGCTTCGCGGCGGTGTACCCGCAGGCCACGCCCGGGGGCTGGCAGCTCGTGGGCCGGACGGGGGCGTCGCTGTTCGACCCCCACCGGCCCCCCCACGCCGTGCTGTCCCCGGGCCGCGCCGTGCGGATCGTCCGCGCCCGCGACGAGCCGGCGCCCCCGCCGGCGCCTCCGCGCCCCGTGTTGCGGGTGGGCCGGGGGCCCTCCCTCGTCGTCGAGGCGGCCGGGGCCTGCACGCTCGTGGAGGACGGCGGGCGGCGGGGGGTGGCGGGACTGGGGGTGCCGCGCGCCGGGGCCTTCGACGCCGTGGCCCTCGCCCTCGCCAACCGGCTCGTCGGCAACGGCGGCGGCGAGGCCGTGCTCGAGGTGACCGGCAGGGGGCCGGCCCTGCGCGCCGGGGGCGGCCCCGTGCAGCTCGCCGTGGTGGGCGACCCCGGGCGGCCCGGTGCCGTCGACGTGCGGGTGGACGGCCGGCCCGTGCCCGAGGCGACCGTGGTGTCGGTCGGGCCCGGCCAGGCCGTCGAGGTCCCGAGCGCCGGGGTGGCGCTGCGGGCGGTGGTGGCGGTGGGAGGCGGCCTCGAGGTGCCGGCGCTCTTCGGGAGCAAGTCGGCCGACCTCTTGAGCGGGCTCGGGCAGGGGCCGCTGCGGGCCGGCGACGAGCTGGCCGTGGGGCAGGCCGGCCGGCCCCGGGGCCGGATCCGGTTCGCCGGGGAGGCCGGCGGCGACGTCGTGCGGCTCCGGGTCGTGGCCGGGCCCGAGGCCGGGCCACTCGGCGTGCCGGCCGGGGAGTGGACGGTGGCCCCCGAGAGCAACCGGGTGGGCGTCCGCCTGACCGGAGGCGTGGCGCCGGCCGGGGGCATCACCGATGTGGTGTCACGGGGGATGGTGGCCGGGGCCGTGCAGGCACCACCGGGCGGGGAGCTCGTCGTGCTCGGCCCCGACCACGCCACCGTCGGCGGCTATCCGGTGGTGGCGGTGGTGGCCCGCGCCGACCTGCACCGCCTCGCCCACCTGGCGCCGGGACGGCGGGTGTGCTTCGAGCCGGTCGAGCTCGCCGAGGCGCGACGCGCCCTCGGGGCACTCGACGACGCCGTGGCCTCGGCGGTGTCGGGCTGGTTCCCCACCGTGGCCGGCTGACACCACCCGTACACTGGCACCGGCGCGCCGGGAAGCCTGGTCGGCACCCTCGTCGGACGCGGAGGTGCGGACATGGGAGGCGGCCCGGTGCTCGTGGCGGCGGTGCCCACCGGCGCGCTGGTTGCGGCCTTCGTCGCCGCCGCCGCCGTGAGCCTGCTCGCCAGCGGCGTGCTCGTGGTGCGCCTGGAGCGGCTGGGGGCGAGCCTCGGGCTCTCCGAGGCGATGCTCGGCATGGTCGCCGCGCTCGCCGCCAACGGGCCGGAGATCACCTCGGCCGTCACCGCCCTGCTGCGCCACGAGCGGCGGATCGGCGCCGGGGTGGTCCTCGGGTCGAACGCCTTCAACCTCGCCGCCCTCCTCGGGCTCGGGGCCGTCGTGGCCGGCACGGTCCACCTCCACCGGCGGGTCGTGGTGCTGGCCGGCGGTGTCTCGCTGTGGCTCGCCCTGTGCGCCCTGGGCGGCGTCGGCACCGGCGGGCGGCCCTGGGCGGCGCTCGTGGGCGCGCTGGTGGTCGTCGTCCCCTACCTGGCCGTCTCCGCCGCCCCGGGAGCCGCCCTGCGCCGGGGCGTGCCGCCGCCGGTCGCCCGCTGGCTTCGCCAAGCCGTCTCCGAGGAGGAGCTCGAGCTGCTCCCCGCCGTCCACCCGAGGCCGGGGGGCCGGCGCCGGGCCCTCGAGGCGGCCGGGGCCCTCGCCGTGGTGATCGCGGCGAGCGCCGTCATGGAGGCCACCGCCGCCACCTTCGGCAGCCGGAGCGGGCTGTCGGCGGTCGTGACCGGGGCCGTGGTGCTGGCGGCGGTGACGAGCCTTCCCAACGCCGTGGCCGCCCTGTACCTGGCCCGCCGGGGACGGGGGGCGGCCGTGCTCAGCACGGCGCTCAATTCGAACAACCTGAACGTCGTGCTGGGGCTCCTCGTGCCCGGGACCGCCGTCGGGCTCGGCGCCGCCGACGCCGGCGGTCTCGCCACTGCCGGGTTCGCCGTGGGGCTCACCGCCCTCGTCTGCGTGCTCGCCTTCCGGCACGGCCGGCTCACCCGCCTCCAGGGTGTGGGCGTGCTGGCCGGCTACGCCGGCTTCCTCGTCACCGCCGCCGTCGTGGGCGGCTGACGCCGCTCAGGTGCGCACGCCTCGCACGGCGTCGCGGACCCTGTCGACGACGGCCGCCACCGGCCCGAGGAGGAGGTTCCCGGGCGGGGTGTCGGGGGCGTGCGGGTGGGGATGGGCGGTGGCCGCCTTCTTGGCCGTCTCGTAGCGCGTGGCCAGCTGGCGCAGGTCGTCGGCGCCGATGCAGCTCGACAGCTCGGGGAACACGGTGCGCTCCTCGGCTTCGGCATGGGCCAGTACGTCGGTGCGGAGCGTGGCGAACATCGAGGGGAACTCGGGGCTCTCCACCCCGGCCTTCTCCATGTCGGCCAGGAGCTGCTCGGCCGTGGACTGCTCGGCGATGCGGACGTCGGCGGTGTCGTCGCCCCCGTCGACGTAACGGCGCAGGGCGGGGTAGACGACCTCCTCCTCGGCTACCTCGTGGCGGACAAGCTCGTAGGTCACCTCGCAGAAGGCTTCGTCGCGCTGCGAGGCCGGCAGGCCGTCGAACCGCTCGAGCAGCCTCTTGGCCTCCTGATGGTCGGCCAGGAGCAGCGCCACCAGCTCGCTGTGCATGTCACCGGAACCGCTCATGGGATCTCCCTGTCTCGTCGCGTCCGTCGGGTCGGACGTTGCTCGCCTCCACGCGCCATACCCCCGCAGCCCGTTCCGATACATGGGCCGCCGCTCGCTCTCGACGGGCGGAGCGGCACCGGGGGTTCCGGCCGCGCCCGGGGCTAGGGTCGGTCCGGGCGCCGGCGGCGGTGACGGCCGGCGGCGGGCACCCGGTGGCCCGGTGACGAGGAGGCGGCAGGGACATGATCCGTGGCGAGGGAACGGTGTTCGTGGCGGGCGTCACGCCCGACGAGGTCTTCGACTTCGTGCTCGACCCGGCGCAGTACACCAAGGCCGACACGAAGATGGTGTGGGTCACCAAGCTGGCCGACACCCCCGACGGCATGCTGGCGCGCGAGGACGGCAAGTTCTTCGGGAAGTTCCCCGGGTCGGTCGTGACCCGCTACCGCTGGGAACGGCCCACGAGCATCGACGTCACGCTCGAGCACGGTGTGCCCCGGCGGCTGCACGCCTGGTTCGAGATCGAAGAGGCGCCCGGGGGCACCCGGATGCGCCACGTCGAGGAGATGGACTTCGGCCACGGGCTCCTCGGGGTGTTGTTCGACGCCACCGCCCGGTCGTGGTTCGCCCGTTCGGTGGCCGAGGAGGTCGCCGAGATCGGCCGGCTCCTCGAGAGCGGCGAGCGCGGCCGCGGCCTCGGCGCCCACGCCGGCGACGACGACCGTCGCTGACGCGCCGGGCGCGTCGTGACCCCGGCGCGTTGGGGAATTCCTGGGGACCACGACAGGGGGACCTGGGGAAAGAAGACCGTGCCTTGGGGACGGATCGGGAAATTCTCTGGACAACATCGGGATTTCGCGAAGTGCTGTTGACTCCTGTCGGCGGCGGGCGCACAGTGTCACCAGCCGACGGGAACACGACCCGGAAGAACGGAAGGATCGCCGCAAGGTGGTCTACCGGAGGACCGGGAGACGGAGCCCTCGGTCAGGTCGACGGACGCAGGATCGGTAGGTTCCCTGGGACCTCCCGGACCGGCAGCCCGACCGGGGGTCGTCCGACCCCGGGTCCGGGTGCCTGAGACCGAGGGCGACCGCCCCGAGGAGCACGGACGGCTTCGGCCGAACCGGCTACTCGGGGCTTCGCCGCGTCCGGGCCCCGTCGCCGGGCGCCCCCCGACCCTCAGGCGACGGCGAACTCCGCCACGCCGGCCGGCACCTCGTCGTCGACGGTGACGCCGGTCACGTGGGCCAGGGGCGGGCCGGTGCGGCACCAGTCGACCATTCGCTCCACGGCACCGGCGGGGCCCTCGAAGACGGCCTCCACGGTCCCGTCGGGACGGTTGCGGACGCTGCCGCCCAGCTCGAGGTCCCGGGCCCGCCGGGCGCAGGACATCCGGAATCCCACGCCCTGGACCCGTCCCCGCACGAGGACCCTGCGGCGGACCACCGGGACCGTCCCGTCGGTCCCCGTCACCGCCCGGCGCGGCGGGGCGGGGCGACGACCAGGCCGTCCATCAGGCACGGGTCGTCCTCGTCGTTGCACCGCTCGCACTCGAGCTCGAGGGTCGTGTGGGCGATGGCGAAGGGGCCGCCCACGGCCGCCTTCACCTGGTCGCCGACGGCCTGGGCTTCCTCCAGGGAGGGGTGGCCGGTCACGACGAGATGGGCGGAGAGCGCCCGGACCTCGCTGGAGAGGCTCCAGACGTGCAGGTCGTGGACCTCGGCCACCCCCGGGACCTCCCGCATGGTGTCGGTCAGCCGCTCGAGGTCGACGTCGGCGGGGGAGGACTCGAGGAGGACCTCGACGGCGGCGCGCAGCAGCCGGTAGGCCTCGACGACGATGAGGAGGGCCACGGCCAGGGAGGCGGCCGGGTCGGCCCACCGGAGCGCCGGGTCGGCGGTGAGGAGGGCCCCGGCCACCACCACCGCCAGCGAGGCCAGGGCGTCGCCGGCCATGTGCAGGGCGGCGCTGCGCATGTTAAGGTCCCCGCCCTCGCGGAGCACCAGGGCGAGGACGCCGTTGGCGAGCAGGCCCACCCCGGCCACCACCACCATGAGCCCGCCGTCGACGGGGCGGGGGTGGAGGAGCCGCAGGAGCGCACCCACGGCGATGGCCATCGTGACGGCGGCGATGACCGTGGCGTTGGCCAGGGCGGCGAGGATGCTCGACCGGTGGTAGCCGAAGGACCGCTCGGGGCTGCGGGGCCGCGACACCAGGCGGACGGCGACGAGCGACACGGCCAGGCCGGCGACGTCGGTGACGTTGTGCCCGGCGTCGGCCAGCAGTCCCACCGAGTGGCCCGCCAACCCGGCCCCGAGCTGGGCGCCGGCGAGGGCCAGGTTGACCCCGACGGCGACCGCCAGCCGGCGGCTTCGGCTCCGCTGTGCGTCCATGGCCTGGGCCCGCTCCGTCGCTCCGGCCCCCGATCCTACCGGCGCCGCCCTCCGGGGGCGGGCGGGCACCGGTCAGCCCGGGCCGCTCCAGAGGCGTTCGGCCCGCTCCCCGGTGCCGACCATGAGGGCCAGCTCGGTGCGGGCCACGGCGAGGTCCTCGGCATGGGTCACGCCGATGCAGCGCCCGTCGGTGCGAAGGGCGCGCACCCGCTGGGGGGCCGATCCGTCCGGGGCGCGGCCTTCCACCATGGCCCCCACCACCTCGGGCAGGAGGACCTCCTCGTCGCCGGCGAGGTCGCCGGTGACGGTGCCGTCGGGGCCGACGGCGGGGTGGACGGCGGTGACGGCCGCCACGAGGACCGGCCACAAGGCGGGCTGGATGCCCCACAGGTTCACCGAGACGAGGGTGTCGGGGGCGAGGGCGGCCGGCTCCTTGCCGTCGTCGGCCACGAACCCGCCGTCGCCGTCGCGGTGGACGTGCTTGCGCTCGACCATGGCGGCCAGCCACCCGTCGGGGGTCACCGTGCAGGCGGCCCGGGTCACCGGGTCGTCGGTGAGCACGGTGTGCTCGAGGCGGTAGAGGACGTTGGCGTGGTCCTCGCCGGCGCGCAGGTGGGCGCAGAGCTCGGCCAGGGCGGCGGTGCCGTAGACGTCGTCGGCGTTCACGAGGGCGAAGGGTCGGTCCCCCACGGCGCGCCGGGCGCACAGGGCGGCGTGGGCGGTGCCGAGGGGGACGGTCTGCTCGGCCACCGACACCGGCACCGAGGGGGGCCAGCTGCGGGCCAGGTGGTAGGCGATGGCCGGCCCGCTGTGGGGGCCGAGGACCACGACGATCTCGCCGAAGCCGGCCGCCATGGCGTCGCTGGCGGCCACGTCGACGAGGGCCTCGCCGTGGAGCCCCACCGGGGCGAGGGGCTTGGGGCCCCCGTAGCGCTTGGCCATCCCCGCCGCCAGCATCACGAGCGCCGGCGCGTCGCCTCCCGGTCGCGCCACCCTCCCCACCGCAACACGGCGCTGGCCCACGTCATGCCCCCTCCGAATCCCGAGAGGAGCACGAGCGCCCCGGGCCGGAGCCGGCCGGTGTCGATGGCGTCGCACAGGGCGAGGGGGATCGACGCCGAGGAGGTGTTGCCGTAGCGGTCGATGGTCACCACGCAGCGCTCGGCGGGGATCCCGAGGCGCTGGGAGGCGGCGGTGATGATGCGGGCGTTGGCCTGGTGCGGCACGAACAGCTCCACGTCGGCCGCCGTCACTCCGGCCCGGGCCAGGGCGGCGGTGGAGGAGTCGACCACGGCCCGCACGGCGTGTCGGAAGATCTCCTTGCCGTTCATGAAGAGATAGCCGCCCAGGTCGCACTTGAGCAGGTGCCGGAGCGACCCGTCGGCGCCGAGGTCCCAGCCGAGGAGCTGGCCCGGGCCGTCGGTGGCCTCGAGGACGACGGCGCCCGCCCCGTCGCCGACGAGCACCGCCATCGACCGGTCGTCCCAGTCGGTGATGCGCGACAGCGTCTCGCTGCCCACGACGAGGATGCGCCGGGCACCCAGGGACACGAGCCCGTGGGCCACCACGAGCGCGTAGACGAACCCCGAGCAGGCGGCGTTCAGGTCGAAGGCGCCTCCGGCCACGCCGAGGCCCTGCTGCACGGTGGCGGAGGTGCCCGGGACGGTGGCATCGGGGGTGGTGGTGGCGAGCACGAGCACGTCGACGTCGGCGGCGTCGACTCCGGCCTGGTCGAGGGCGCGGCGCCCGGCGTCGATGCCGAGCTGGGAGGTGGTCCCGCCGACGTGGCGCTGCCTGATGCCGGTCCGCTCGGTGATCCACTCGTCGCTCGTGTCGAGGCGGGCCGACAGGTCGTCGTTGGTCACGACCTTCTCGGGGACCGCCATCCCCCAGCCGGTGATGCGGGCCCCGGGCACCTTCAGCGGGCCTCGAGCACGTGGACGGCGACGAGGGCGGCGTCGCGCCCGGCCAGGATCCCGCCGGTGTTGACCGCGACCCCGACGGCGCTGTCGGGCCGCTGGCGGGCGCCGGCCCGGCCACGGAGCTGGGTCACGACCTCCACCACCTGGCAGAGCCCGGTGGCGCCGAGGGGATGGCCTCGGCCCACGAGTCCCCCGCTCGGGTTGACGTAGGGGCCGGCGCCGGACGCCGAGGTGCGGCCCTGGCGGGTGGCGGGGCCGGCCTCGCCGGCGGCGAAGAAGCCGAGCGCCTCGAGGGCCCACAGCTCCTCGGCGCTGGTGGCGTCGTGGAGCTCGACGACGTCGACGTCGCCGGGGCCGACGGCGGCCTCCTTCCAGGCCACCTCGGCCGTCTCGGTGAGCCGGTCGTGGTAGTCCATGTCGCCCGTCCCCGACCGGAGCACGCTCGCCGTGATCCGGGGCGACCCGTGCGCGCTGCCGCCGGTCAGCACCACGGCGGCGGCCCCGTCGGTGAACGAGGAGCACATGAGGCGGGTGAGGGGGGCCACCACGGCGGGGGAGGCCAGGACCTCCTCGGCCGTCACCGCCGTGGGGAACTGCGCCAGCGGGTTCTGCGACGCCTGGCGGCGGGCCTTGGCGGCGGTGGCGGCGACGTCCTCGACGGTGGTGCTTCGGGCCTCGACCTGGTGGCGCACCCAGGAGGCGTTGAGCGCCATGAGGATGCTGCCCGAGTCGTTGTCGAGCCGGGTCCGGAGGGCGTGGCGGTCGTCGGCGGGGAGGCCGTCCTCGATCCCGGCCAGGGTGGCGGCGCGGTCGCCCGTCCACATCTTCTCGACGCCCACGACGAGCACCGGGGACCCGCCGCTCTGGGCGGCCATCGTCCCGAGGTGCAGCGCCGAGGAACCTCCGGCACAGGAGTTGTCCACGTTCACGACGGCGGCGGTGCCGAGCCCGGCACCCCGGAGCCAGGCCTGGCCCCGGATGCAGCCCTGGTCGCAGAGCCGGCCGCCCAGGGCGTTGGCCAGGACGACGAGGCCCACCTCGGAGGGGCCGAGGCCGGCGTCGGCCAGGGCCTCGGCCACGACCTGGCGGGCCATGGAGGACGGGTCGAGGTCCCGCCGGGACATGGGCGTCATGCCCACGCCCACCACGCTCACGTCCTGCCCCACCGGTTCACTATCGCGCGCCCCGGCGCCGGGTCACCTCCCGGCGGCACGACGGTGGCCCAGGCCACGGCACAATGGAGGTCGTGGACACCCTGACCGAGGAGGAGCGGGCCCAGCGGGAGGCCGACCTGCGGTCGCTCCTCGAGCTCATGCGGCCCGCCGTCCAGGCCGACGGCGGCGACCTCGAGCTGGTCGCCTTCGACGTCGAGGCGGGTGCCGTCGAGGTCCAGCTCCGGGGGGCCTGCAGCTCCTGCGCCATCTCCTCGTCCACCCTCCAGGGGGGCGTCGAGCGCATCCTCCGGGGCCGGCTCCCCTGGGTGACCGAGGTCACCGGGGGCGTGGACGAGAGCATGGACCTCGACGAGAGCCTCGCCCTGGGCCGCGGCGCCTACGTCCCCCGCCTGCCCTAGGACCCGGGCCGCCGCCCTCCCGCCGCCCCGGCGCGGCACGATCGTTAGGGATTCTAATTAGAATAGTGAACGATGACCGTGGCATCGGAGCGACCGGCAGGGGCGGCGACGACGGCCGAGGCTGAGGGCGGGCCCATCGACCCCGACGCCGAGGCGGCGCTGGCCGCCCGGCTGCGGCTGGCGGTCACCCGGCTGGCCCGGCCGCTGCGCCTCCAGGTGGCGGGCGGGCTCACCCCCTCGCAGATCTCGGCGCTGGCCACCGCCGAGCGGCTGGGGACGCCCACCCTCGGGGAGCTGGCCGCCGCCGAGCAGGTGCAGCCGCCGAGCATGACGCGGATGGTGGCCGTGCTCGAGACGGCCGGGATGATCGGGCGCATCGGCGATCCCGCCGACGGCCGGGTGGTGCGGGTGGCGGTCACCGCCGAGGGCCTGCGCACCCTCCTGCGGATCCGGTCCATGCGCAACGCCTTCCTGGCCAAGCGCCTCCGGCGGCTCTCCGACGAGGAGCGCAGGCAGCTCGCCTCCCTGGTGCCCCTGCTCGAACGGTTGGTGGAAGGACGGTGACCCCCGCCCTGCGCCGGTTCGGCGACCAGACCTTCCGGTCGCTGCGGGTGCGCAACTACCGGCTGTACTTCCTGTCGCAGATCGTCTCGGTGAGCGGGACGTGGATGCAGAGCGTGGCCCAGGCCTGGCTGGTGCTCCGCCTGGCCCCGCCGGGCCGCCAGGGCGTCGACCTCGGGGTGGTCACGGCGCTTCAGTTCCTCCCCATGCTGCTCTTCGGGACCTACGGGGGGCTCGTCGCCGACCGGGTCGACAAGCGGCGGCTGCTCTACGCCACCCAGTCGACGGCGGGGGTGCTCGCCCTCGTGCTGGGCCTGCTCACCTCGGTGGGGGCGGTGCGGCTCTGGGAGGTGTTCCTCCTCGCCGCCGGGCTGGGGTTCGTGAACATGGTGGACAACCCGGCCCGCCAGACCTTCGTGATGGAGATGGTGGGGCGCGACGACCTGCCCAACGCCGTGAGCCTGAACAGCGTCGTCATGAACGCCTCGCGGGTGATCGGGCCCGCCATCGGCGGGGCCCTCATCGCCTTCGTGGGCCTGGCCGTCTGCTTCGAGGTCAACGCCGCCTCGTACCTGGCGGTGATCGTCGGGCTCTCGCTCATGCGCCGGGGCGAGCTGCACCGGTCGCCGCCGGTGGCCCGGGCCCGGGGCCAGCTGCGCGAGGGGCTCCGCTACGTGTGGGGGACCCCGGCGCTGCGCGACCCGCTGCTCCTCGTGGCCGTGGTGGGCACCCTCGCCTACAACTTCCAGGTGGTCCTGGCGCTCTTGGCCAAGCTCACCTTCCACGGCGGGGCGGGGGTGTACTCGGCGCTCACCTCCCTCATGGGGGGCGGGGCGGTGATCGGGGGCCTCGTCGTCGCCGGGCGGAACCGGCCCAGCGTGCAGCGGCTCACCGCCATCGGCATCGGCTTCGGCGTGCTCATCCTGGCGGTGGCGCTGAGCCCCACCCTCGTCGTCGCCGGCGTCGTGCTCGTGCCCATGGGGGCGCTGTCCATCGCCTTCATCGCCACCGCCAACGCCACCTTGCAGCTCCAGGCCGCGCCGGCCATGCGGGGGCGGGTCATGGCCCTCTACGCCATCGCCTTCCTCGGCACCACCCCCATCGGCAGCCCCCTCGTGGGGTGGATCAGCCAGGCGGCGAGCCCCCGCGTCGCCCTCGGGGTGGGGGCGTTCGCCACGGTGGCGGCGGCCGTCGTGACACGCCTCGTCGGCACCGGCGGCAGGCGCCGCCGGCCGCTGCCCCTCGCCGTGGAGGAGCACGAGCCGGGCACCGCCATGGGGGCGGCCTGATGCCACGGCGGCGCCCCCGCTGGGCGCGCCCGGCGGTGGTGGGGGCGGGCGTCACCTTGGCGCACTACCTGCCGAGCGTGTGCGTGCTGGGCCAGTGGTCCCCCTCGTGGGTGCGGGCGCTGCCGGCCGGGCTGTGCCGGTGGCGGGGCCCCGCCCGGGCCCGGGCCGTGGCCCTCACCTTCGACGACGGCCCTTCGCCCGACACCACGCCGCGGACCTTGGACCTGCTCGACGAGCTCGGCATGCGGGCCACCTTCTTCGTGCTCGGGACCCAGGCCCGGGCCCATCCCGAGCTCGTGGCCGAGATCGTCCGCCGGGGACACGGCGTGGGCAGCCACGGCTTCTCCCACGAGCACCACCTGCTGCGGAGCCCCCGGTGGATCAGGGACGACCTGGCCCGGGCGGTCGAGGCCCTCGACGCCTGCGGGGTGCGGACCCGGTGGTTCCGGCCGCCCTACGGGCAGCTCACCGCCCGGACCGTGCTCGAGGCCAGGCGGCAGGGGATGGAGGTGGTCCTGTGGTCGGCCTTCGGCCACGAGTGGGCCGAGCCCGACGCCGAGTCCGTCATGGCGCATCTGGCGCCCCGGCTCGAGCCCGGGGCGATCGTGGTGCTCCACGACACCGAGGTCGACGCCCCGGCCGGCACGGCCCGCCGTACCCAGGGGGCGCTCGAGTTGCTCGGGCCCGTCCTCGACGACCTCGAGCTGGCGGCAGTGTCGCTCGAGGAGCTCCTCAGTGGGCCCCGCCCGCCCCGAGCTGGCCGGCCTTGACGAAGAGCAGGAGCACGGCCAGCACCAGGTAGCCGCTCATGGCCCGCATGGCGAGGGTCCGGCCCCGGGTCCACTCGGGGCGGCCGAGGAGGGCGAGGGGGGGCATGCGCCAGGTCTCCCGGCGCCGGCGGTCGACGGTGTGCTCCCGGGCCGCCCGGCGGACGGTGCGGGCGTAGCCGAACCCGCCCACGACGAGCGCCGCCCCCAGCCCGGCGAAGAGCCCGACGAGCAGGACCACCACGTCTGTGTGGGGGAAGACCGTCGTCACCATGAGGATGAGGGAGAGGACGATGAGGGTCCCGATCACGAGGGCGGCCACGGCGTTGAGCCAGGGCCGGTTCACCCAGGGCCCGAGCACCTCCTTGTCGTTGCAGAGCAGGAGCAGGAACACCGAGGCCGAGGGCAGGAGGACCCCGGCCAGGGCCTGGACGGCGGTGGTGATGAGCCCGAGGGGGGCGTGGGGGATGAGGACGATGCCGGCCGCCACCGCCACCAGGCCGGCGAAGCTGGCGTAGAACCCCGGCGCCTCGAGGAAGCTCCGGTGCAGCGAGTGGCGGGCGCCGAACATGTCGCCGAAGGCGTAGGAGGTCCCGAGGGTGACGGCGGCGGCGCCGATGATGGAGGCGTTCAGGAGGATCACCGAGTAGAGGGCCCCTGACGGCGAGCCCAAGCGGTGCTCGAGGCCCCGGGCCACGCCGCCGGCGTCGGTGAAGGCCCCGAAGTAGTGGCTGTGGGAGAAGGCGAAGGCGCAGGTGACCACCATGGCGGCGGCACCGATGACGGTCACGACCGAGCCGAGCACGGTGTCGGCGCGCTCGTAGTTGATCCACCGGGGGGTGATCCGCTTGTCGATGATGTTCGACTGCTGGAAGAACAGCTGCCAGGGGGCGACGGTCGTGCCGACGATGGCGATGACGAGGAGTACCGAGGTGGAGCTCACCCCCCCGGCGATCCCCGGGACGACGAAGTCGCGGGCCACCTGCCCGGCGTGGGGGTGGCTGAAGACGGCCAGGGGGATGACGAGGAAGTTGGCGGCCACGAACAGGAGCATGAAGCGCTCCCAGCGCCGGAAGCTCCCCGTGGCGGTGATGGCGACGAGCCCGGCGGCGGCCACCGACACCGAGACGTACTTCGACACTCCGAAGTAGGACAGGGCGAGGTCGACGCCGATGAACTCGGTGACGATGGTGAGGAAGTCGAGGACGAAGAGGTTGCTCACCGAGAACCAACCCCAGAACCGCCCGAAGCGCTCCTTGATGAGCCGGGCGTGTCCCACGCCGGTCACGGCCCCCAGGCGGACCACCATCTCCTGGTTGACGACGAGCACGGGGATGAGGAGCAGGAGCGTCCACAGCAGGCTCGTGCCGAAGTTCTGGCCCGCCTGGGAGTAGGTGGCGACGCCGCCGGCGTCGTTGTCGCCCACCATGACGATGAGGCCGGGGCCGACGATGGCGGCCAGGGTGAGCAGCCGGGCGCCCCAGCCCCGGCGGCCGCCGGTGTCGTGCTGGCTGATCCGGCCGAGCGCGCCGACGATGTCCCCGAGGTGCGCGTCGTCGAGGACGGCGCTCGCGTGCTCGGTGTCGACGGCCTCTTCGGCCATGGCTGGACCTCCCGACGGTGCCGGCGTCGTGGGCGTGCGTGTGTCGGCGCCCACGCCCTACCCGGATCACCCGCCGGTGGTGCCGGCGGCCCCTTCCGGAGACGGGCATGCGCGCTTGGATGGTCGAGGTGACCCGTCAGCGTGCAGCGGTGCTCCTCCGTCGTCCTGCGTGGCGGCGCCGGGCGATGCCCTGGCGCCGGCCGCATGCTACTCCTCTGCCTGGGCCATCCCGAAGTCCCGGCGCCAGCCGGAGGGCACGAGGAGCTCGAGGACGTCGTCGACGGTGACCACACCCATCATCGTCCGGTGGTCCTCGTCGAGCACGGGGGCCACCGTGAGGTTGAAGTCCGACATCTTGCGGACCACGGCGTGGAGGTCCCAGTCGGCGTGCACGTGGGCGGGGTCGGGGCGGATCACGTCCGCCAGGCGCGAGCCGCTCGGCGCCTGGAGGATGCGCACCACCGAGGCCGTCCCCGACACCCGGCTCTCGCCGTCGGTGGCGAAGACCACGGCCAGCGCCTCGGGCGGGGCCTTGCTGGCCCGGACCTGGTCGAGGACCTGGTCGACGGACATGGAGTCGGGCAGGCAGAGGAAGTCGGGGCTCATGAGGCCCCCGGCCGTCTCGGGGTTGTAATTGAGAAGCGCCCGGATCTTGCGTTGCTGGGGGGCGGGGAGCAGGTTGAGCACCGGCAAGCGCCGCTCCTGGTCGAGCTCGGTGAGCAGGTCGGCGGCGTCGTCGGGGGCCATGGAGGCGAGCAGCCGGGCCGCCTCGGCGTCCGACCGGCTCCGGACGAACTCGACCCGGTGCTCGTCGTCGAGCTCCTCGAAGACGTCGGCCTCGAGCTCGCGGTCCTGGCCGACGGCCTCGATGATCTCCTCGCCCTCCTCGTGGGAGGCGGCCTCCACCAGGTCGGCGATCTGGGCGGGGTGCAGCCGGGCCAGCTTGCGGTAGGGGATCCGCAGGCGGGCCGAGGGCACGTGGGCCACGAAGGGCTCGATGGTGGCCCAGTCCACGAGCGTGCCGGGGGAGACCCGGGCCCGCCAGGCCCGGGGCAGGAGGCGGCGGAAGGCCACCCGGGGGCTCGTGTCGACGCCCACCACCTCCCAGCGCCCGTCGGCCTTGGCCAGCTCGATCTCGTTGGCCCGGATGAGCCGGGCGCCGGAGAGGTTGATGACGTGGCGGGCGAGGAGGTCCCCGGCGAGGAGCAGCTCGCCGGGCCGGCGCTCGAAGCGCTGGAGGCTCACCTGGTCGCCGGCCAGCTCCATGCGGCCCGGTTCCAGGGAGACCACCCGGCCGATGGGGACGAAGAGGTCCCGGCCGCCCATGCGGACCACGACGCCGCTCAGGGGCGGGTGCGGGGCGTCGCCGAGGCGGACGATGAGGTCGCTCACGCGGCCGAGGCGGTCCCCGTCCCGGGCGACGACGGCGCTCTTCACCACGGTGGAGAGGTGCAGGATCTCGATGGCCATGCGTGACCGGCTCCGGGGGAGCGGACGGGGTGCCGCGTCGGACACGCTACCCCCAGTCGTTTGCGCCTCGGGGACCATCAGGGGGAGGCTGACCGGCCATGGCTGTGGGGCGGGGGCTGGCGCTGGGGCGGGACGCAGGTGGCGCCGCGGCCGGCTACCTGCGCCGCCGGGTGGGCGAGATCCGTGGCTCCTGGGAGCGCAGCACCCGCATCGAGGTGCCCCCGGCCGTGCCCGCCGCACCGCCCGGCCCGGGCGGGCTGCGGATCGCCTACCTCGTCTACCGGGGCAATCCCCGCTGTGGGGGCCAGGGCGTCTACACCCGGCACCTCACCCGGGAGCTCGTCGCCCTCGGCCACAGCGTCGAGGTCTTCTCCGGCCAGCCCTGGCCGCATCTCGACCTCGAGGCCGGCGTCGGCTTCACCCCCGTGCCCGGCCTCGACCTGTACCGGGACCCCGACCCCTTCCGGGTCCCCCACCCCCGGGAGTTCCGCTCCCGCCACGACCTCCTCGAGTTCGCCGTGATGTGCACGGCCGGGTTCCCCGAGCCCCGGACCTTCTCCCTGCGGGCCAGGCAGCTGCTCGCCGCCAGGCGGGGGGAGTTCGACGTGGTCCACGACAACCAGTGCCTCGGTTCGGGGCTGCTCGGGATGCTCGAGGACGGCTGGCCGCTGCTCACCACCTTGCACCACCCCATCACCGTCGACCGGGAGCTCGCCCTGGCCAAGGCCGAGAACGCCTACCGCCGGTGGACCCAGAGGCGCTGGTTCGGGTTCCTCCACATGCAAAAGCGCGTGGCCCGGCAGCTGCCCAGGGTCGTCACGGTGTCGGAGTCGTCGAAGGCCGACATCGCCGCCCAGATGGGGGTCCCCTTCCACCGGATGACGGTGGTGCCCGTCGGGGTGGACCACACCGTGTTCCGGCCCCGGCCCGACGTGGTCCGCCACGCCGGCAGGGTGATGGTCACCTCCTCGAGCGACGTCCCCATGAAGGGGCTCGTGCCCCTGCTCGAGGCCGTGGCCAAGCTCCGCACCGAGCGCCACCTCGAGCTCGTCGTGGTGGGCCGGCCCACCGAGGGGGGGCGGGTGGCCCGGACCATCGAGCGGCTCGGCCTGGGGCCGGCGGTCCGGTGCGTGTCGGGCATCACCGACGACGAGCTCGCCGAGCTCTACGCCAGCGCCGAGGTGGCGGTGGTGCCGTCGCTCTACGAGGGGTTCTCGCTCCCGGCCATCGAGGCCATGGCCTGCGGGGTGCCCCTCGTGGCCACCACGGGCGGGGCCCTCCCCGAGGTGGTGGGCACCGACGGCGAGACCGGCCTGCTCGTGGCCCCCGACGATCCCGAGGCCCTGGCGGCGGGGATCCGCCGCGTGCTCGACGACCCGGCGCTGGCCGAGCGCCTCGGCCGGGGCGGGCGGGAGCGGGTGCTCGGGCGCTACACGTGGGGGGCCACCGCCGAGGGGACCGCCGCGCAGTACCGGGCCCTGCTCGAGGAGCACCGGCCGGCGTGCTGACCGTCGACTACCACCGGCTCGGCGTCTCGAGCGGCGAGCGGCTCCTCGACCTCGGCTGCGGGGCCGGCCGCCACGCCTTCCAGGCGGCCAGGCTCGGGGCCCGGGTGGTGGCCCTCGACGCCGGCGCCGAGGAGGTCGCCCAGGTGCGCGACACCATCGGGGCCATGGTGGACGCCGGCGAGCTCCCCGCCCCCGAGGGCGCCGGTGCCGTCCAGGGCGACGCCCTGCGGCTCCCGTTCCCCGACGGCGCCTTCGACCGGGTGATCGCCGCCGAGGTCCTCGAGCACATCCCCGACGACGCCGCCGCCATGGCCGAGCTGGCCAGGGTGTTGCGGCCGGGCGGCACCATGGCGGTGACGGTGCCCCGGGCCGGCCCCGAGGCCGTCAACTGGGCGCTGTCTCGCGAGTACCACGACGTGCCCGGCGGCCACGTGCGGATCTACCGCCGCTCGGCCCTCCTGGGCCGCCTCCGGCGGGTGGGGCTGCGTCCTGTGGGCAGCCACCACGCCCACGCCCTGCACTCGCCCTACTGGTGGCTGCGGTGCTGGGTGGGCCCCCGGCGGTCGGACCACGTGCTCGTGCGGGCCTACCACCGGGTGCTCGTCTGGGACATCGTGAAGGCACCCCGGCTCACCCGGGTGACCGAGCGGCTCCTCAACCCCCTGCTCGGCAAGAGCCTCGTCGTCTACCTGGAGCGCCCGGCGTGAAGCCCGTCGACGAGGCCCTCACCGCGTCGGCGCCCGGAGGGGCCCGGCCCGTCACCGTCCCGGCCGCCCGGGGCGGCGAGGTGCCCCTGCCCGACGTGCCCGGGGTGATCGACGCCGGCGAGGTGCTGTCCACGGCCCGGTCGATCGCGGCGGTGCAGCGGCCCGACGGCATGATCCCGTGGTTCGAGGGCGGCCACTGCGACCCCTGGAACCACGTCGAGTCGGCCATGGCCCTCACCGTGGGAGGCCTCTACGAGGAGTCCCGGCGGGCCTACCGGTGGCTGGCCGAGACCCAGCTCGGCGACGGGTCGTGGTTCAACTACTACCTGCCCGGCTCGGGCGTGAAGGACCCCCGGCTCGACACCAACGTGTGCGCCTACGTCGCCACCGGCGCCTGGCACCACTACCGGATCACCGGCGACCTCGACGCCCTCGAGGAGATCTGGCCCACCGTGGAGCGGGCCGTCGCCTTCGTGCTGCGCTGGCAGCAGAGCGACGGCGCCATCCTCTGGTCGGTCGACCCCGACGGCAGGGCAGGGCGCTATCCGCTGCTCACCGGGTCGTGCTCGATCTACCACGCCATCCGGTGCGCCGTGGCCTGCGCCGAGACGCTGGGCGACGAGCGACCCGAGTGGGAGCTCGCCGCCGGCCGCCTAGAGCACGCCGTGGCCCACACCCCCCATGTCTTCGAGCCCAAGGCCGAGTTCGCCATGGACTGGTACTACCCGGTGCTGAGCGGGGCGCTGCGCGACAGGGCGGCCCACGACCGGATCGACAGCTGGTGGGACACCTTCGTGATGGAAGGCCTCGGCGTCCGCTGCGTCTCCACTGGCCCCTGGGTGACCGCCGCCGAGACGGCCGAGTGCGCCCTCGCCCTCGACTCCCTGGGGCGCCGGGCCCGGGCCCGGGACCTGCTGTCGTGGGCGCAGGCCCACCGGTGCGAGGACGGGTCGTACCTGACCGGGCTCGTCTACCCGGAGGAGACGACCTTCCCGCACGGCGAGCGGACCACCTACACGGCGGCGGCCATCGTCCTCGCCGCCGACGCCCTGTCCGACGCCACACCGGCGGCGGGGCTGTTCCGCGGGGAGCTGCTCCCGGCCGAGCTCGACCTCACCGAGCCCCGGCGGGCGGCGCCACCCTCCTGAGCACCCGGAGGGACCCCCAGCCGCCGTCCTCGGCGAACTCCCCGCTGTCGAGGGCGGCGCAGAAGATCTCGTAGGGCGGGCGGCCGCCGTCGGCGGGGTCGGGGAAGACGTCGTGGATGGCGAGCCACCCCCCCTCGGCCACCTTGGGCGCCCATCCCCGATAGTCGGCCCAGGCCGGCTCGGCGCCGTGGCCGCCGTCGACGAAGCAGAACTGCAGCGGCGTGCACCACCGGGAGGCGATGGTGGACGAGTCGCCCACCATCCCGACCACGCAGTGGCCGAGGCCGGCGCCGTCCACGGCCCGGCGCCAGAAGGGGAGGGTGTCGATGCGGCCGCTTCGGGGGTCGACCACCTCGTGGTCGTGGTGGTCCCAGCCGGCCTGGTTCTCCTCCGAACCGTGATGGTGGTCGACGCTGAAGAGCACGGCGCCGGTCTCGAGGGCGGCGGCTCCCAGGTAGATCGTGGACTTGCCGCACCAGGCGCCGATCTCGACGAGGACCGCCCCCGGGGCGCTCCGCCCGGCGCGGGCCGCCGCCTCGAAGAGGGCGGCCCCCTCGTCGTCGGGCATGAAGCCCTTGGTGGCGCGCGCCTGGGCGAAGAGCTCCTGGCGCCGGCCAGCGGTCATCGGGTGGTCGTCGGGCCGACGCCGGTCAGGCGCTGCCGGCGCCCGGGGCCAGGCGGTCGGCACCGGCCGAGAGGGCGGGGACGAGGGCACCGTCCAGCCTGCCGGCGAGGGCGAGGTTCACCCGCTGGCGCTCGAGGGACTGCTCCACGGTGCGCTGGCCGGTGGGGAGGGGATGGGCGGCGACGAACCGGCCGACCTCGTCGACGAGGCCGGGATCCCTGCAGAGCAGCTTCACGCCCTCGAGCATGCGGGTGAAGACGTTGGGCGGGAACCGGCCCACGAGCGACTCCCAGTCGGCCGCCAGCCGGGTCCAGGTGGCGGGGCCGTGGGCCCGGCTGGAGAGGAGCAGTTGGAGGAGGAAGGGGCCGTCCTGGGTGCGGGCCTCGGTGGTGGCGACGGCGTAGGCGCGCTCGCCGAGGGCGGGGTCCTCGAAGCCGGCCAGGGCCATGAGGTAGCGGACGCCCTCCTGGGGCGTGGCCGGCTTGCGGTGGCGGGCCAGGAAGGCGTCGAACTCGGCGGGGCCGCCGGCCCTGGCCACCACGGCGGCCACGGCGGGGGCGAGGTCGGGGTCGAGGGCGGTGTCGTCGCCGGCCAGGAAGGCGGCGTGCCGGGCCATGGCCGTCCGGCGGACCTCGGGGTCGGCGCCCACGGTGCCCAGGGCCCGCAACAGGTCGGCGCGCAGGGTGGCGATCCGCTCGGGGTCCCCGGAGCGGCGGTCCCAGCCCAGGGCCTCGACGGTGTCGGCGAGGAGGGCCCGGGCGTAGCCGGCCACCACCGGGCGGTCCCCGTCGCCAGCGACGTGGTCGAAGAAGCCGAGGGCGCCGGTGACGGGGCGCCACAGCTCGGGCTGGTCCTCGCCGCGCAGCGCCTCGGCCACCTCGAGGAACCCGTCGAGGCCCACCCGGCCCGCCACCACCGCGGCCCAGGTGTCGGAGACGAGGTTGTAGCGCTCGAGGGTGTCGAGCTGGTCGAGGGCTCCGAGGAGCCGCCGGCGGGAGTCGTCGTCGTAGCGGACCCGGTAGAAGCCCGAGCCCCCGGCGTTCACCACCGCCGCGCCGGGACCGGGGGCGGGCACGGTGACGGCATCCTCCTCGAGGAGGACCCTCGAGGCCGTGGTCCCGGCGCCGTCGAGGCTGCGGAGGAGGATCGGCACCGACCAGCGGTGCCCGATGGCGCTCTCCCCGCGGGCCGTCGCGTAGGAGAACGGCTCCTGGTGCAATGTGAGCTCGTCGTCGCGCCGTGACACCGAGACGAGGGGGAAGCCGCCGTGGAGGATCCAGCTGTCCATGATCCGGCGCACCGGCTCCCCGGTCGCCGCCTCGATGGCGTCCCACAGGTCGGCGGTGTCGGTGTTCGACAGCCGGTGGTCGGCGAGGTAGCGGCGGATGCCGGCCCGGAACCGGTCCTCGCCCAGGTAGCGCTCGAGCATGCGCAGGACGCCGCCGCCCTTCTGGTAGGTGAGGACGTCGAACATGCCCTGGGCCTCTTCGGGCGGCCCCACCGGGTATTCGACGGGGCGGGTGGTGTGCAGGGCGTCGGTGGCCATGGCCGCGTCGCGCTCGGAGCCGAAGCTCACCCAGCGCTCCCAGTCGGCGCGGAAGTGGTCCACGCCGAAGAGCTCCATCAAGGTGGCGAAGGCCTCGTTGAGCCAGATGCCGTTCCACCACTTCATGGTGACGAGGTCCCCGAACCACATGTGGGCGATCTCGTGGGAGACGACGTCGGCCACCCGCTCGAGCTCGAGCCGGGAGGAGCGGCCGGGGTCGACGAGGAGGGTCGTCTCCCGGAAGACCACGCACCCGAGGTTCTCCATGGCCCCGAAGGCGAAGTCGGGCACGGCCACGAGGTCGAGCTTCTCGCCCGGGTAGGGGAGGCCGAACCACTCGGCGTAGTACCGCAGGGCGTGGGCGGCCACCTCGAGGGCGAAGGAGGTGAGGCCGGCCCGGCCCGGCACGTGGACGACCCGCACCGGCACGCCGTCGACGTCCACCGGGTCGCTGCACTCGATGGGGCCCACCACGAGGGCGACGAGGTAGGTCGACATGGGGATGGTCTCGGCGAAGCGCACCCGCGTCCGGCCCCCGCCCAGGTCCTGGCGCGACACCTCGGGGCCGTTGGAGACGGCGTCCATCCCGGCGGGGACGTCGACGGTGACGGCGAAGGACGCCTTGCGGTCGGGCTCGTCGAAGCAGGGGAAGGCGCGCCGGGCGTCGGTGGCCTCGAACTGGGTGAGGGCGAGGGCGCGGCTTCGGCCGGCGTCGTCCACCCAGGTCGAGCGGTAGAGCCCGCAGAGCTGCTCGGAGAACGACCCCCGGAACGACATATCGATGCGGAGGTCCCCTGCCTCCACCGGTTGGGGGAGCTCGAGGACGACGCGATCGGCGTGGTCGGGATCGGGAGCGGTCTCGGCGTCGAGGGCCTCGCTCCCGCTCGTCACCACCCGGGCGGCGGTGACGGTGAGGTCGAGGGCGTGGAGGACGATGCGCTGCACCGGGCGCTCGGCGTGGGCCTCGATGCGGACCTCCCCGTCGAAGGTGCCGGCGTCGACGTCGGGCGCCAGGCGCAGCTCGTAGCGCCGGGGGCTCACGTCGTAGGGGAGGCGGTGGCGCGCCGAAGGGTCTGTTGCGTGCTCGCCGGCCGTCATTCCGGGGGCAGGCTACTTCGTCGCCCGTGCCACTAGGGTCGGGCCCCGTGCCGGCGACCGATGCCCCCGGGGAGCCGATCGACGTCGTGGCCCTCGGCTCCGCGCTCGTCGACGTGCTCGCCCACGCCGAGGAGGAGGCGGTGGCCGGCGCCGGGCTCACCAAGGGGACGATGGCCCTGGTCGACCTGGACCGGGCGGCGGCGTTGTACGCCACCATGGGCCCTGGTACCGAGGTGTCGGGTGGCTCGGCGGCCAACACCGTGGCCGGGGTGACGGCCCTCGGCGGCACGGCCGGGTTCATCGGGACCGTCGCCGACGACGAGCTGGGCGAGGTGTTCGTCCACGACCTCACCGCCGTCGGCGTCACCCTCGCCACGCGGGCCCGGCCCCTCGCCCAGGGCGGGGAGGACGCCGCCACCGGCCGTTGCCTCGTCTTCGTCACGCCCGACGGCGAGCGCACCATGGCCACCCATCTCGGGGTCGCCTCCACGCTGGGGCCCGGGGACGTCGACGAGGCGCTCCTGGCCAGGGCGCAGGTGGTCTACGTCGAGGGCTACCTGTGGGACCTCGGCCCGGCCAAGGCGGCCATCCGGCGGGCCACCGAGATCGCCCACGGACACGAGGCCCTCGTGGCCCTCAGCCTGTCGGACCCCTTCTGCGTCGAACGGCACCGGCGGGAGTTCCTGTCGCTGCTCCACGGCGAGGTCGACGTCCTCTTCGCCAACGAGGAGGAGGTCCGGCTGCTCTTCGGCGCCGCCGATCTCGGGGGCGCCGTCGAAGCCTGCGCCGAGACGGGACTGCTGTGCGCCGTGACCCGGGGGGCGGCGGGGTCGGTGGTAGTGGCGCCCGACGGGGTGACCGAAGTGGCCGCCGAGGCGGTGGAGGCCGTCGTCGACACCACCGGGGCCGGGGACCTCTACGCGGCGGGGTTCCTCTACGGGCTCACCCACGGGGAGCGTCCCGAGCGGGCCGCCCGGCTCGGCGGGCTGTGCGCGGCGGAGGTCATCTCCCACCTCGGCGCCCGACCCCAGGCCGACCTCCGGGCCCTCGCCCGGGCGGCCGGCCTGGCGGTGACCGGCCTGCGGTGACGAACCCCTGGCTGGGGCGCCGGGTCGTCGCCTACGCCCACCAGGGCGGGGCCTGGGAGGCCCCCTCCTCCACCCTGTTCGCCATCGGCCGGGCCCTCGAGAAGGGGGCGACGGGCATCGAGCTCGACGTGCACGCCACCGCCGACAGGCGGCTCGTGGTCTGCCACGACGCCACCGTCGACCGGACCACCGACGGGACGGGGTCGATCAACGAGCTCACCTTGGAGGAGCTGCGGCGGCTCGACAACGCCTTCTGGTTCGCGCCCGGCGCCGACGTCACCCCCGGGCTCGATCCGGGTGCCTACCCGTACCGGGGCCGGGGCCCCGCCGACCGGGCCTTCGCCGTGGCCACCCTGGCCGAGGTGCTCGAGGTCCTCGACGACCACCCGCAGGTGGCGGTGAACCTCGACATCAAGCAGACCGCACCCGCCGTCGAGCCCTACGAGGACCTCCTCGCCGCCGAGCTGCGCCGCCACGGGCACACCGAACGGGTCATCGTCGCCTCGTTCCTGGACGCCGCCACCGAGGCCTTCGCCCGCCTCGCCCCCGAGATCGCCACCTCGGCCGGCACCCTGGCCACGGCCGGCTTCGTCCGGGCCGTCCGCCAGGGTCAGGCGCCGCCCGCCCACCGACACGTGGCGCTCCAGGTGCCCGAGGCCTACCAGGGCGTGGCGGTCGTCGACGGCGAGGTGGTGGCGGCCGCCCACGGTGCCGGGGTGGCCGTCCACGTCTGGACGGTCAACGACCCCGAGGCCATGGCGCGCCTCGTCGACCTCGGGGTCGACGGGATCATCACCGACCTGCCCTCGGTCCTGGTGCCGATCCTCGAGCGCCGGGGACTCGCCGCCGCCGGCTGACTCCGGCCGGCGCGCCCTCAGGCGGGCGGCGGCCCTCCCCCGACGAGGGGATCAGCCGCGGCCGGCGTTGGGCCGCTTCCCGTGGTTGGCCTTCTTCTTGGAGCGGTTCTTGCGCTTCACGG
This sequence comes from Acidobacteriota bacterium, assembly GCA_028872975.1. GTDB lineage: Bacteria > Actinomycetota > Acidimicrobiia > Acidimicrobiales > UBA8190 > UBA8190. Next base: position 8,942 of record JAGWNV010000001.1, on the reverse strand, counting down.
TCCGCTTCGACATGGGCCACGACGCTAGCGGGTCGGGCGGGGGCCCCGAGACGGCCGCCCCGGGACCGGCGAGTAGCGTCGGTGGGATGGAGCGTCTGGGCCTCGTGGGGCTGCCCAACGCCGGCAAGAGCTCCCTGTTCAACGCCCTCACCGGTGGCAGCGCCCCGGTGGCGGCCCATCCCTTCACCACTACCGAGTCCTCGGTGGCGGTGGCGCCCATCCCCGACGGCCGCCTCGACGCCCTGGCCGAGATGAGCGCCAGCAAGAAGGTGGTGCGGGCCGGCGTGGAGGTGGTCGACATCGCCGGGCTCGTGGCCGGGTCGTCGGCGGGGGAGGGCCTCGGCAACCGATTCCTCGCCGGCATCCGGGAGGTCGACGCCCTGTGCCTCGTGCTCCGCGCCTTCGGCGACCCCGAGGTCCCCGGCGAGGCCGACCCCGCCGGCGCCCTGGCCACCCTCGAGCTCGAGCTCGTCCTGGCCGACCTCGCCACGGTGGAGTCCCAGCTCGACAAGCGCCGGAAGGCGGCCAGGGCGGACAAGAGCCTCGCCGCCGAGGTGGCCGCCATGGAGAAGGCCCAGGCCGCCTTGGAGTCGGGGGTGCCGCTGTACCGGGCCGGGCTCGACCCCGAGGAGCGGGCCCTGCGCCGGGGGCTGTTCCTCCTCACCGACAAGCCGGTGCTGGCCGTGGTCAACGTGGGCGAGGACCAGCTCGAGGCGGCGCCGGAGGTGGCGGCCCCGGTGGCCGGCGAGCTGGCCGGCCACGGGGAGACCCTCGCCGTCTGCGTGCAGCTCGAGGCCGAGGCGGCCCGGCTCGCTCCCGGCGAGCGCGAGGAGCTGCTCGAGGGACTCGGCCTCGGCGCCGGCGCCCTCCCCCGGGTGGCGGCGGCCGCCTACGAGCTTCTGGGACGGCGGATCTTCTTCACCACAGGGGACAAGGAGTCGCGGGCCTGGAGCTTCCGGGCCGGGGCCACCGCCCCGGAGTGCGCCGGGGTCATCCACTCCGACCTCCAGCGGGGGTTCATCCGCGCCGAGGTGATCCACTGGGACGAGCTGCTCGAGTGCGGCTCGTGGACGGCGGCCAAGTCGGGGGGCCGGATCCGGCTCGAGGGCAAGGACTACCACGTCGCCGACGGGGACGTCCTCGAGATCAGGTTCAACGTGTAGCGGTGCCCGGAGACGACGGCGCCCCGCTGTGGCTGCTGCGTGGCGGTGACGTGCTGGCCGCCGCCGAGGTCGCCGAGTCGGTCCCGGCGCGCCTGCGGGGGCTCCTGGGCCGCGCCGGCTACGAGGGGGCCCTCGTGCTCCCTCGGGCCAAGGCCGTGCACACGCTCTTCATGCGGTTCCCCATCGACGTGGCCTTCCTCGACCAGGACCTCCGGGTGCTCGACGCCGTGCAGATGGTGCCGTGGCGCCTCAGCCTGCCGCGATGGCGCTGCCGGTGGGTGCTCGAAGCCGAGGCGGGCGCCTTCGAGCGGTGGAAGCTCCAGCGCGGGGACGAGCTCGAGCTGCACCGGGTGTCGTGACGGCCGCCGGCCGGCTCGTGCTCGTGGCCACCCCCATCGGGAACCTCGGGGACCTCTCGCCGCGCGCCGCCGCGGCGCTGGCCGGTGCGTCGCTCGTGTGCTGCGAGGACACCCGCCGGACGCGACAGCTCCTCAGCCACGGCGGCATCACGGGACGGCGGCTGCTGTCGGTGCACGGCCACAACGAACAGGCCCGCATCGCCGAGGTGGTCGGGGAGTTGCGGGCGGGCCGGACGGTGGCCCTCGTGAGCGACGCCGGCACCCCGGGGGTGTCGGACCCGGGCACCCGGCTGGTGGCGGCGGCAGCCGCCGCGGGCATCGAGGTCACCGTCGTCCCGGGGCCCAACGCCGCGCTCGCCGCGCTGGTGGTGAGCGGGCTCCCCACGGACCGGTTCTGCTTCGAGGGGTTCCTGCCCCGGTGGGGCGCCGATCGCAGACGGCGCCTGGAGCAGATCGCCGAGGAGCGGCGGACCGTCCTGCTGCACGAGGCCGCCCCCCGCCTCGCCGACACGTTGGCGGCGCTGGCCGAGTCGTGCGGGGCGGACCGGCGGGTGGTCGTCGCCCGGGAGCTGACCAAGCTCCACGAGGAGCTGTGGCGGGGGACCCTCGGCGAGGCCGCCGGCGAGTTCGCCGCCCGGGAGCCCCGGGGCGAGATCGTGGTCGTCCTCGACGGGGCGCCGGCACCGCCCGAGGCGGACGACGACTCGGTGCGCCGGCAGGTGCGGGCGCGCCTGGAGGCCGGCCAGACCCTCCGGGACGCGGCGGCGTCGGTGGCGGCGTCGCTCGGGGTGTCGAGGCGCAGGGCCTACGAGCTCGGCCTGGCCGAGGCGGGGACGGCCAGGAATGGCGGGGACTGAGCCGGTGTTCGGCCAGCAGGGGCCCGGCGACGGGCCCGGACGAGGAGGTGGCCGGTGAGGGCAGGGCGCTACGACACCACGCAGGGGCCGCCGGTGGAGCCGGGGGACGCCCCGGAGGGCCTGGCGCTCGCCACCTTCGCGGCGGGCTGCTTCTGGGGGGTGGAGGACTTCTTCCGCCACGTGGACGGCGTCGTCGACGCCGTCTCCGGCTACACCGGGGGGCACGTGGGGGCGCCCACCTACGAGCAGGTGTGCTCCGGTCGCACCGGCCACGCCGAGGCCGCGCTCGTGACCTTCGACCCAAAGAGGGTCACCTACGACGAGCTGCTGGCGGCCTTCTGGCGCCATCACGACCCGACGACCCCCAATCGCCAGGGCCCCGACGTCGGCACCCAGTACCGCTCGGCGGTCTTCGTCCACGACCAGGGCCAGGAGGCCGCCGCCCGGGCGTCGCTCCAGGAGTTCCAGCACCGGTTCTCCCGTCCCATCGTCACCGAGGTCACCCCGGCGTCCACCTTCTGGCCCGCCGAGGAGTACCACCAGCGTTACGTCGAGAAGACCGGGCACGGCGCCTGTCACGTGGCGAACTGGTGAGCGGTCCCGGCGACCGGTGAGCTTGTCGGGCGGAGGTCGCTACCCTGGGGCGGTGCCGCGGTTCTACGTGACCACGCCCATCTACTACGTCAACGACGTCCCCCACGTCGGCCACGCCTACGCCACCGTCAACGCCGACGCCCTCGCCCGGTGGCACCGGCTCCTCGGCGACGACGTCTTCTTCCTCACCGGCACCGACGAGCACGGGGTGAAGGTGGCCCAGTCCGCCGAGGAGCACGGCAGCGACCCGCCGGCGTGGACGGAGCGGACCTCGGGGAGGTTCGTCGATGCCTGGAAGGCCCTCGAGGTCTCGAACGACGACTTCATCCGGACCTCCGAGCCCCGGCACCACCGGGCCGTGCAGGCCTTCCTGCAGCGGATCTACGACAACGGCTTCATCGAGACCGGGACCTACAGCGGCTGGTACTGCGTGGGCTGCGAGGCCTACAAGGACGAGTCGGAGCTCCTCGAGGGACACGTCTGCGCCGAGCACCACCGGCCGGCGCAGTGGCTCGAGGAGGAGAACTACTTCTTCAAGCTGAGCGCCTTCCAGGACCGCCTCGTCGAGTGGTACGAGTCGAACCCCGAGGCGGTGCGGCCCGAGGGCAAGCGCAACGAGGCCCTCGCCTTCATCAAGGGCGGACTGCACGACATCTCGATCACCCGGACCTCGACGCGGTGGGGGGTGGAGGTCCCCTGGGACCCGGCCCACGTCTTCTACGTCTGGTACGACGCCCTGGTCAACTACATCACCGCCATCGGCTTCGGCGAGGACGAGGCCCGGTTCGAGGGGTGGTGGCCGGCCGTCCACCACCTGATCGGCAAGGAGATCCTCCGGTTCCACTGCGTGTGGTGGCCGGCCATGTGCATGGCGGCGGGCATCGAGCCGCCTGCCCACGTCTTCGTCCACGGCTGGCTGCTCGTGGGTGGGAGCCGGTTGTCGAAGACGAGGATCCGCCAGGCGGCCGAGGCCGCCGAGGCCGCCGTCGGCCCGGCCGGGGACGCCGGCGAGGGCGGCGGGAAGCCCGTCAAGCTCACCGAGATCACGCCGGCGGCGCTGACCGACGACTTCGGGGTGGACGCCATCAGGTACCACCTGCTGCGCGACACGCCGCTCGGGACCGACGGCGAGTTCTCCTACGAGGGGATCACGGCGCGCTACAACGCCGATCTCGCCAACAACCTCGGGAACCTCGTGTCGCGGGTGGCCACGGTGGTGGGCTCGAAGTGCGGGGGCGTGGGCCCCGCCCCCGACGCCGCCAGCCGCCTCGGGCCCGAGTCGGCGGCGGTGGTGGCGCGCGCCGTGGCGGCGTGGGACCGCCTCGCCCCCCACGAGGCCCTCGAGGCCACCTGGCACCTCATCCGGGAGACCAACGCCGAGCTCGAGGCGACCGAGCCGTGGAAGGCCGATCCCGGACCCGTCGTGGACGGGGTCCTCGGGAGCGCCCTCGAGGCCCTGCGGATCGTGGCCGTGCTCGCCTCCCCGGCCATGCCCGGCGTCTGCGGCGAGATCTGGCGGCGCCTCGGCCTTCCCGGCCGGCCCGACGAGGTGGTGGTGCCCGAGGCGCTGGCCTGGGGTGGCTACCCCGGGGGGATGCCGGTGGAGAAGGGCGCGCCGCTCTTCCCGCGCCGCCGGGCATGACGACGCCGGCCTGGTTCGACTCCCACTGCCACATCCAGGACGCCTACCGGCCCGAGGACCGGACGCCGGGGGAGGTCCTCGACGAGGCGGCGGCGGCGGGGGTCCGGGGCGTCGTCTGCGTGGGGACCGACGCCGGGTCGTCTCGCCAGGCCCTCGAGCTGGCCGCGGGCCGGCGGGAGGGGGACGGCGCGGTCGGCGTGTGGGCCACGGTCGGCCTCCATCCGCACGAGGCGAGCACCGGGCTCGGTGACGTCGAGGCGCTGCTCCGGGCGTCGTTGCCCGGGCGGCGCGACGCGGTGGTGGCGGTGGGAGAGTGCGGGCTCGACTACCACTACGACCACTCGCCGCGCCCCGCCCAGCGGGAGGTGTTCGCCGCCCAGATCGCCCTCGCCGCCGAGCTCGGCCTGGCGCTCGTCGTGCACACCAGGGAGGCCTGGCCCGACACCGTGGCGATGTTGGCCGAGGCCGCGCTCGAACGGGTGGTCCTGCACTGCTTCACCGGCGGACCCGACGAGGCGCGGGCGTGTCTCGATCTCGGCGCCTACTTGTCGTTCAGCGGCATCGTCAGCTTCGCCGGCGCACAGGAGGTGCGTGACGCCGCCGCGCTCTGCCCGCTCGACCGCCTGCTCGTCGAGACCGACGCGCCGTTCCTGGCGCCGGTGCCCTACCGGGGCCGGTCCAACCGGCCGGCATGGGTGGCCGAGGTGGGTGCCGCCGTGGCGGCGGCCAAGGCCGTCGAGCCCGAGTCGGTGGCGGCAGCGTCGATGTTGGCCGCCCGTCGTGTCTTCGGGATCTCGTGAGAGGTGGCGGGTGCGCAGCGCGCGAAAGCCCACGTCCGCACACCGTTCTGTGGATAAGTCGGCCACAGTGCGGGCCATCGGCGACGGTGGACTCCCACCGTTCGTAGCGATCGCGCCTCCTGCGCGCCGCGGCGACGTGTCGTGGCCAGCTCGCCGGTCGTCGGGGCATCGTCCCGAATTGCCGGGCAATTGCCGGGCGCCTAGCTTCACCCTCGATTCCGACGCAGTGCAGTTCAGGTCCGCAGACGAAGGGTGGAGATCTGAGGGCGAACAGCGCCGGAGGCGTTCGGCCCGTCGTGCGGCTCGGGTGCGTGGTGTCCGTGCTGGTGGTGCCGATCCTCCTGCTCGCCGCACCAGGGCGCGCCGTCTCCGACGCCCGCACCGGGAACCGTCCCGGCGCGGCGGGCTCCCCGCGTGCCGGGCACGGCGCCGGCCCCGAGCGGGCGCGGGCCCACGCTGCGCCGAGTTGGGCCGACCGACTCGTCGTCGCCGCCGACCCCATCGCGGCCACGTCCACCACCACCACGACCACGACGGCACCGCCCGATCCGGTCCCCGCCGTGCACGTGGCGGCGGTGACCACGTTGCCTCCCACCACGGCGCCTCCCACCACGACCACGACGGCACCGCCACCGCCGGCGCACGTGGAGACCGGGCAGGCCAGCTGGTACCAGGCGCCCGCCGGCACCTGCGCCAGCCCCGACATCGCCTACGGCACGGTGGTGTCGGTGACGGACCTGGCCACGGGGGGGTCGGTGACGTGCACGGTGGACGACCGCATGGCAGCCAGCACCGGCCGGGTGCTCGACCTGTCCGAGGCCACCTTCTCCCGGCTGGCCGATCCCTCCGCCGGGGTGATCGAGGTGCGCGTCAGCTGGTGAGGCGCCGGCCGCCGGGGGGCGGGTGGCGGCGATGAGCAGCGGGCCGGAGCGGGTGCGGGACATCCTCGAGCGACACGGGCTGCACCCGAGCCGCGCCTTCGGGCAGAACTTCGTGGCCGACCCGAACACCGTCCGGCGGATCGCGGCGCTGTCGGGAGTCGGGCCCGGCCGGGCCGTGCTCGAGATCGGCGCCGGTCTCGGCGCCCTGACGCGGGCGCTGGCGGCGACAGGGGCGAGGGTGGTGACGGTGGAGGCCGACGCCCGGTTGCTCCCGGCGCTCCACGAGCAGGTGGACGGGCTCGGCGTGGAGGTCGTCCAGGGCGACGCCATGACGATCGACCTCGGCGCGCTGCTCGGCGCCGACAACTCGTGGTCGGTGGTGGCCAACCTGCCCTACAACGTGGCGGTGCCGGTGGTGGTGCGGATCCTCGAGGAGGCGCCGGGGGTGACCGACATGACCGTGATGGTGCAGCGGGAGGTGGGGGAGCGGTTGGCGGCGGCGCCGGGCGGCAAGGACTACGGGGCCGTGTCGGTGAAGGTCGCCTACTACGCCACGGCGCGCGTGGTGGGGCGGGTGCCGGCCACCGTCTTCGTCCCCCGGCCGCGGGTGGAGTCCACACTCGTCCGCATCGAGCGCCGGGACCGGGTCGCCGTCGATCCCGCCGTCGTGGGCGCCGAGCGGCTCTTCACCGTGGTGCGGGCCGGGTTCGGGCAGCGGCGCAAGATGCTCCGGGGGGCCCTGGCCGGCGTGGTGGGCGCCGAGTGCTTCGCCGAGGCCGGGATCGATCCCCGGGCCCGGGCCGAGGAGCTCTCGGTCGAGGACTGGGGCAGGCTGGCGGCATGCAGCGGCTGACGGCTCCGGCCAAGCTCACGCTGTCGCTGCGGATCACCGGCGTCCGGGACGACGGCTACCACCTCCTCGAGGCGGAGATGACGAGCATCGACCTCGCCGACGTCCTCGACTTCGACACCGGCTCGGGTCTCGAGCTCGTCGACGAGGTGGTGGGCGGGACCGGCCTCGGCGACCTCGACGACGGGCCCGCCAACCTCGTCGGCCGGGCCCTCGCCGCCGTGGGCCGGGAGGCCGCCGTGCGGCTCGTGAAGCGCATCCCCCTCGGCGCCGGTCTCGGCGGGGGGTCGAGCGACGCCGCCGCCGTCCTGCGGTGGGCGGGGGAGACCGACCCGGCGGTGGCGGCCGGCCTCGGCGCCGACGTGCCCTTCTGTGTCGTGGGCGGGCGCGCCCGGGTCGGCGGGATCGGCGACGAGGTGGTGCCGGTGCCGTTCGTGGCCGAGCGGTTCCTCCTCCTCGTCCCCCCGGTGGCGGTGGACACCGCCGCCGCCTACCGGGCGTGGGACGACGGACGACGGCCCGCCGCCGGAGACGACGGGGGCAACGACCTCGAGCAGGCGGCGCTGGCTGTGGCGGCGGGGCTCGGTGCGTGGCGAGAGGCTTTCGGCGCCGCCACCGGTGCCCGGCCCCGACTGGCAGGCAGCGGCTCGGCCTGGTTCGTCGGCGACCCCGAGGGGAACCTCGCCCGGCGCGTCGGCGCCGAGTTGCGCGTCGGGGGCGCCCGGGCGCCGGTGGTGCCGGTCACCACCGTCCCTGCTCCCGACGCGACGATCCCGCCCGAAGGGGCGGGATCGTCGGTCGAACGGTGAGCCGGCGGGGAGCGCCGGCGGGGGCTCCGCGCCTACTTGCCTGCGGCCCGCCGCTGCCAGCGGGTGGCCTTCAGCATCTTCTTGTGCTTCTTCTTGCGCATCCGCTTGCGGCGCTTCTTGATCAGGGAGCCCATGGCACCGGCGAGGTTAGTGGCCGCCGGCCCGAACGCGCCAAGCGCGACCGGTAGCGTGGGAAGGTCCCGGAGCCAGTTCCGGTGGCGGGTAGTTCAATCGGCAGAACGCCGGCCTTTGGAGCCGGATGTTGGAGGTTCGAGCCCTCCCCCGCCAGCCCGGCCTACCGCTTGGTGAGCCTGAAGCGCCAGCCCACCGGGATCTCGTCGAAGACCTGGGTCCGCCCCGGCGCCAGACGGTCGAAGGCCTGGACCTGGGCGGGCCACCCGGGGCGGGGATCGACGGGCACGTCGGTCAGCCGGCCCCGGGGCGCGGCTCGAGGTGTGCGCCGCCGGTCACGGTCCTCTCTGTGCCCCCCCCTCGGGGCACCTCAGTCATCGCCGCCGGACACCGTCGTCCGCCCGGGCCGGCCGGGGTGGTCCCGGCCCACGAGGGTCAGGGCACGGGCGGGGCCAGGCGCCGGCGACGGAGCCGGGAGTCGACGAGATAGAGGATGGCCGCCAGCAGGACCGACGCCGCGCCGAGGAGGGCGTCGCGGGCCAGGTTGGCGCCGGTGAAGGCCAGGCTGCCCGCCCCGGAGGCGGCCGTCGTGGCCGGGCCGGTGGGGTGGGTGGCCGAGGTGTTGGTGATCCAGGTCCGGAGCGCCGTCTCGACGGCCTGGCTCGCGGCGGTGCCGGTGCCGCCCGACGACGAGGGTGGGCCGGTCGAGGTGGGCCCCGACTCCCCGCCCGTTCCGCCCGCCGTCGTCGTGGTGGTGGTGGTCGTGGTCGTCGGCCCTCGCGCCGCCGTCGTGGTGGTGGAGGGCCCGACGCAGCCGGTATGGGCGGGATTCGACTTGCCGATGCCTTGGTTGGC
>JAGWNV010000084.1 GCA_028872975.1 Acidobacteriota bacterium | reverse complement strand
TAGACGCCGGTGCCGTTCACGACCGAGACGGTGACGCTCGAGGGGGACGGCAGCGGCTTGCCCGTCATCGTGTCGCGCCCGGCCGGCAGTCCGAGGAACTGGTAGATGGCCTGGCGGTCCTCGGGCTCGCTCGTGAGCTCGACGCTGCCGTAGTCGTAGCCCTGGTAGTAGTAGGAGAGCCCGGCGTGGACGAGCACCGGCATGGTGGCCTGCGGTGCCCCAGCCGGGCTCACGCCGTGGAAGGTGAGCACCAGGTTGATCATGTCGGTGGCCGACAGCCCGCTGTCGACCTGGAGGTCGGGCGCCACCGCCGACACGAGGGACTGGTCGGTGAGGGGGTTGGCCAGTCCCCGCTTGGACACCTCGCCGGCCAGGACCCGGATGAATTCGTGATCGCGCCGGATCCTGCTCAGGTCGCTCTGGGGGTCGTACGGCCAGGCGTAGTGGTTCATGGTGGTCACCGTGGGCGGCTTGTACTGCAGGTGCCGGGCCCGGACCACGGCCAGGGCCTCGAAGCCGTTCAGGGGGAGACAGCCCGTCTGGCGGATGTCGAGGTCCGACTGGGCGTCGAACACGGGCATGGGGAAGTACATCTTGATCCCGCCCAGGGCGTTCACGATGCCCTGGAAGGTGTCGAAGTTGAGCACGACGTAGTGCTGGACGGGGATGCCGAAGTCCTGCTGGATGGCGGCCACCAGCTGGCTCGGGCCCTGGTACAGCGCGGCGTCGATCTTGTTGGCCCCGGTCGTCCTGGCATTGGGGACGAAGAGGTCGCGGGGGATCGAGAGGATGGAGACCTTCTTCTTGTTGGGGTCGAGGTGCAGGAGCATCACCACGTCGCTGTTCACCCCGGTCACGCCCTGGGAGCACAGGCCGAAGGCGGCGTTCTGCTGCTGGAGGACGCAGCGGGAGGTGGACCCCACCATGAGGACGTTCTCGACGCCGCTCGAGGGCGAGGCGGTGAGCCCGCGGACGTCGAGGCGGCGGATCTCGTGGTTGAGGTACTCGCCGTAGCCGGCCAGGGCGCCGACGATCAGGACCAGGACGAGACCCACGCCGAGGAGGATGCGGCGGCGCCGCCGGCGGTGCCGCGCCCTGGTGGCGGCCTGGCGGAGGGTGGCGCGGTTCGCCGCCGGCCCCCAGACCGGCGTGTCGGGATCGCGCTCGCTCCACCGGGTGAGGAGCGGCCCGCGTCCGGGGCTGTCTTCTGGGCCGCTCACGGTGCAACGACGGTACCGGCTGGGCGCACCGCCGGGGTGTCACCTGGCACGATGTTCAGCCCGCCGGCGGGCTCCCGCTGCGGAAGAAGCGGTCGTAGAGGCCGTCCACCCCGGCCCCGTGCAGGGTCATCCCGCCGTCGACGACGAGGGTCTGGCCGGTGACGAACCGGGCGGCGTCGCTGCACAGGAAGACCACCACGTCGGCGACGTCCTCCGGCGTCCCGATCCGGTGCAGCGGGGTGATGTCCTCGTAGTGCGCCACCATGTCGGGGATGTAGTCGAGGAGCACCGAGGTCAGGTTGGTGCGGATCATCCCCGGTGCCACGGCGTTCACCCGCACGTCCGGCGCGTACTCGAGGGCGGCCGAGGCGGTGAGGGCGACCACCCCCGCCTTCGCCGCCGCGTAGGGCGTCTCGCCCGCAGAGGGCCGGGTGCCGCTGATCGACGCCGTGTTGACCACCGAACCCCCGCCGCCGGCCAGCAGGTGGCCGATGCCGGCCCGCATGGCGTTCCAGACGCCGGTGAGGTTGAGCCGGACGATCCGGTCCCACTCCTCGGGACTCCAGTCGGCCAGGCCCTGCATGGTGCTGCCCCCGGCGTTGTTCACGAGGATGCTGAGCCCGCCGAGCTCGGCGGCGGCCCTGTCGACGGCGTTGCGGAGGGACTCGGCGTCGGTGACGTCGACGACGAGGGCGATCCCGCCCACCTCGGCGGCGACCTTCTCGGCACCCTCGGCATCGAGGTCGGCCACCGCCACCGCCGCCCCCGCCGCCGCCAGGGCCCGGCACGACGCCCTGCCGATGCCCGATGCGCCCCCGGTCACGACGGCCCGGGCCCCGTCCAGTGCCAGCATCGGCTCAGCCCACCTCTTCGGCCGGGGGCTCGGCCCCCGGGGGCGCGTCCCCGGCGCCGACCAGCGCCGAGCGAAGCTCGCGCTTCAACACCTTGCCCTGCGGGTTGCGGGGGAGGGGCTCGCCCCGGAACCAGATGTGCGTCGGCACCTTGAAGGCGGCGAGGCGGTCCCGCACGTGGCGGGCGAGCTCCTCGGCGCTCACCTTGGCGCCCGGCCGCAGCACCACGGCGGCGCCCACCTCCTCGCCCAGCACCGGGTGGGGCACGCCGATGACGGCGCAGTCGGCCACCGAGGGGTGCTCGAAGAGCGCCGACTCCACCTCCACCGAGTACACGTTCTCCCCGCCGCGGATCACCATGTCCTTGGCCCGGTCGACGATGTAGACGAACCCCTCGTCGTCGATGCGGGCCACGTCTCCGGAGTGGAGCCAGCCCCGGGTGAAGCTGGCCGCCGTGGCCTCGGGCTTGTTCCAGTAGCCCCTGACGACGTTGGGCCCCTTGATCCACAGCTCCCCGGTCGCCTCCGGGCCGCTCGGGAGGTCGTCGGTGGGCTCCTCGCCGGCGAACCCGTCGGGGACGAGCCGCACGTCGCAGACGGGGACGGGGGGGCCCACGCTGTCGGGCTTGCGGGCGTAGTCGTCGCCGGAGTTCATGGTCGTCACCGACGAGGTCTCGGTGAGGCCGTAGCCGTTGGAGGGGGCGCTCACCGGGAAGTGCTCCTTGATGCGCCGCACCAGCTCGGGTGGGGCCGGCGCCCCGCCGTAGGCGACGGCGCGCACCGAGGAGGTGTCGCGCCGGGCGAAGTCGGGGGAGTCGATCACCTGCATGACCATGGCCGGCACGCCTCCGAAGGAGGTGATCTGCTCGCGCTCGATCAACTCGAGGGCCCGTTCCGGGTCCCAGTGGTGCATCATCACGAGCTTGTTCCCCGCTGCCGTGTTGGCCACGAGGACCGAGTGGCAGCCGGTGGCGTGGAAGAGGGGCACCGACAGGAGCGACGCGCTCTGCCCCGTCCCCGGCGGCGCCTCCCCGATGCCGCTCGAGCCCCGCAGGGACTGGCGGGAGTTGATGAAGAAGAGGCTCATCAGGTTGGTGCACATGTTGCGCTGGGTGCCCACCGCGCCCTTGGGGCGGCCGGTGGTGCCCGAGGTGTAGAAGATGGTGGCGTCGTCCTCGGGGTCGAGGGCGACGTCGGGGAGCGCCGCCTCGGCCGGCACGTCGGCCACGAGCTCGGCGAAGGAGATGACGGGGACGGGCGCGTCGGCCGGGGCCTCGAACGGGGTGCGGTCCTCGGTGGTGACCACCACGGCGCGCAGGTCGGGGAGGGCCCCGAGGTGGGGGAGGATGCGCCGGAACCGCTCGCCGTCCACGAAGGCGACGGCGGTTCCCGAGTCGGCCAGTCCGTACTCGAGCTCGGGACCCGTCCACCAGGCGTTGAGCGGCACCACGATCCCCCCGGCTGCGCTCGCCGCCCAGAAGGCCATGGCCCACTCGGGCAGGTTCCGCATGGCGATGGTGACCCGGTCGCCCTTGGCCAGCCCGAAGCGGTCCACGAGCGTCCCGGCCAGCGCGGCGACGATCCGGTAGTGCTCCTCGAAGGTGGTCTGCTCGTCCTCGTAGACGAGGTACGCCTTGTCCCCGTGGCCCCGGGAGAGCTCGAGCACGTCGCGCAGCGATCCCGGGGCGTGCTTCCAGACCCGCGTCGGCACGCCGCCGATGTCGGTCTCCTCCATCTCGAACATCTGGCCGGGCGCGGTGAGCGCCCGCGTCGCCTCCTCCACCGACATCGTCGCCGTCACGTCGCCGCCTTCCGTCGTCGTGGGCGCTCCCGGGCGCCCCTCCTCGTTCATCCTGCCCCCCGGGTCGCCGCCGCCCGCCGCCGCCGCCAGGCGTCCGCCACCGCCGGAGGGGTCCACCCGGCGTCGGACGCGTCGACGTCCCGGCCCGGTGGCACCACGGCGTCGATGCGGTCGAGCACCTCGTCGGCGAGCGAGACGTCCGCCGCCCCGAGCGTCCCCTCGAGCTGCTCCATGGTGCGCGGGCCGATGATGGCCGCCGTCACCGCCGGGTGGGTGAGGACGAAGGCGAGCGCCATGTGGGTGAGCGACACCCCGGCTTGGGCGGCCACGGGGAGCAGGGCCTCCACGGCGTCGAGCTTGGCGGCCACCTCGGGCCGGGCCGGGTCGAAGCGCGCCGGAGTCCGCCCGGCGCGTCCCTCGGTGGGGACGGGGGCGTCCTTTCGGTAGCGGCCCGTCAGCCATCCCCCGTTGAGGGGGCTCCAGGCGATGACCCCCATGCCGTAGCGCTGGCAGGCCGGCAGCAGCGCCGGCTCGACCCCCCGGGCGAGCATCGAGTACGGGGGCTGCTCGCACTCGAAGCGCTCCCGGCCGCGGCGCTCGGCGGTCCACTGGGCCTCGACGAGGAGGTCGGCGGGGAACGTGGAGGAGCCGATGGCCCGGACCTTGCCCTGGTGGACGAGGTCGGAGAGGGCGCCCAGGGTGTCGTCGACGTCGCAGGTCGGATCGGGCCGGTGCACCTGGTAGAGGTCGATCCAGTCGGTCCGCAGCCGGCGCAGGCTCTCGTCGACGGCCCGTAGGACCCAACGGCGGGAGTTCCCGGCCATGTTGGGGTCGGCCCCCATGGGGGCGTGGAACTTGGTGGCGAGGACGACCCCGTCTCGGCGCCCGCCGGCCAGGGCCTTGCCCACGATCTCCTCGGACTCGCCGGCGGAGTAGACGTCGGCGGTGTCGACGAAGTTGATGCCGGCGTCGAGGGCGGCGTGGACGATCCGCACGCACTCGTCGTGGTCGGGGTTGCCCCAGGAGCCGAGCATCATGGCGCCGAGGCACAGCGGCGACACGCGCATGCCGGTCCGGCCGAGGGTGCGGAGCTGCACGTCCGGTCAGTGCCCGTCGACGGCGGGAGCGGCCGGCTCGGGTGGCAGGGCGAAGACGGCCTTGCGGTAGTAGGCGAGCTCGGCCACCGACTCCCTGATGTCCCCGAGGGCCCGATGGGCGCCGTGCTTGGGGGGTGCCGAGGCGAGGGCGTCGGGGAACCAGCGGCGGGCCAGCTCCTTCACGGTGGAGACGTCGACGCTCCGGTAGTGGAGCCACTGCTCGATCTCCGGCAGCTGGACGGCCAGGAACCGCCGGTCCATGCCGATGGAATTGCCGCACAGGGGCACGGTGCCGGGCTCGGGGACGTGCTCCTGGATGAAGGCGAGGGTCTGCTTGCCCGCCTCGGCCAGGCCGAGCGTCGACCGGCGGATCTCCTCGAGGAGCCCCGACCTCTCGTGCATCGACCGCACGACGTCGTCCATGGCCCCCAGCTGGTCCTCCTCGGCGTGGACCACGAGGTCAGGGCCCTCGGCCACCACGACCAGCTCGTCGTCGGTCACGAGCGTGGCGATCTCGACGATGGTGTGGCGGCGCGGGTCGAGCCCGGTCATCTCGAGGTCGATCCACACGAGCACCTGGCGGATGCTACCGGCGGCCCCGGAGGCCGCCCAGGCCGCCGCAGCCGGCCCTGGACGCCGGGGAGGGCCCGGGGCGGCGGCGCTATGGTCCGGCGGTGCTCGAGGTGCCCGTCCTGCGGCTCGATCCCGAGCTGCCGCTTCCCTCCTACGCCCACCCCGGTGACGCCGGCGCCGACCTCTACGCGGCGGAGGAGGCGACCCTCGCCCCCGGCGGGGGCCGGGCCCTTGTCGCCACCGGCGTGGCCCTCGCCATCCCCGAGGGGTACGCCGGGTTCGTCCAGCCCCGCAGCGGGCTGGCGCTCGCGCACGGGGTGACCTGCCTCAACACCCCCGGCCTCATCGACGCCGGTTACCGCGACGAGCTCAAGGTGCTCCTCGTCAACACCGACCCCGTCGCGCCCTACGTGGTCCGTCGCGGCGACCGCATCGCCCAGCTCGTCATCCAAGCGGTGGCCCGGGCCGACTTCGCCGAAGGCGGGGCCCTGCCCTCGAGCAGCCGGGGCACCGGCGGCTTCGGTCACACCGGGCGCTGACGGGGTGGAGCGCCTGCGCGGCCTCGACGCCGCCTTCCTGGCCATGGAGACGGCGACCATGCACATGCACATGGCCGCCGTCCTCGTCCTCGAGCCCCCCGAGCACGCCTCGGGCGAGCCGCCGGCGGTGCAGGCGGACCGCATGCGGGCCGTGGTCGACGAGCGCCTGCACCTCGTCCCGCTCCTGCGCCGGCGGGTCCTCAGGGTCCCCTTCGGGCTCCACCATCCGGTCTGGGCCGACGATCCGGGCTTCGACCTCGACTACCACCTCCAGCGCGCCAACCTGCCCGCCCCGGGCGGCCCGGCCGAGTTGTCGGCCTTCGTGGGCGGGGTCCTGTCCCGCCCGCTCGACACCGGCAGGCCGCTGTGGGAGATGCACGTGGTCGAGGGCCTCGAGTCCGGCCACCTGGCCGTGGTCCCCAAGCTCCACCACGCCGTGATCGACGGGGTGTCGGGTGCCGAGACCCTGGCCGCCTTCCTCGACCTCGGGCCCGAGGGCCGGGCCGTGCCCAGGCGGGTCTCGCCCTGGCGCCCGCATCCGCTGCCCGGCGACCTCGAGGTGCTCGGGCACTCCCTGTCGTCGCTCGCCCAGGAGCCCGAGCGGGTGATCGGCTCGGTCCGACGGACGGTGGGCGCCCTCCGGAGCCTGTCGGAGCGCAACCGGCGGCTGCGGGAGGAGGACGAGACGCACCCGCCGCCCGGCCCCTTCCGGGCCCCGAGGACCTCGCTCAACGGCACCATCTCGGCGCAGCGGCGCGCCGCCTTCGCCGAGGTCCCCCTCGAGGACCTCCGGATCGTCCGGCGTGCCTTCGGGGGGACGGTCAACGACGTCGTCCTCACCGCCGTGGCCGGCGCCCTCCGCCGGCTGCTCGCCGAGCGGGGCGAGGGTCTCGGCGAGCCGCTCGTGGCCATGGTGCCCATCTCGGCGCGGGCAGAGTCCGACCGCGGCACCCAGGGCAACAAGCTCTCGGCCATGCTCGTGTCGCTGGCCACCACGGTGGCCGATCCCGTGGTGCGCCTCCGGCTCGTGGCCGAAGGGACGCGCCTCGCCAAGGAGCAGGCGCGGGTCCTCTCCGAGGAGCTCATCGGGGGCTGGGCCCAACTCGCCCTCCCGGCGCTGTCGTCTCGCGTGGCGCGCCTGAGCGGCAACCTCCGGCTCTTTGACCACCTGCCCCCGCTGTTCAACGTGGTGGTCTCGAACATCCCCGGGCCCGACGTCCCGCTGTGGTGGGCCGGCGCCCGCGTGGTCGGCATGTACCCGCTCGGTCCCATCCTCGAGGGCGTGGGGCTCAACGTCACCGTGGTGAGCTACGGCGGGACGCTCTACGTCGGCGTCGTGGGGTGCCGGGAGCTCGTCCCCGAGGTCGACCACGTCGGACGCCTGCTCGGCGAGGCCTTCGCCGAGCTGTCCAAGGCCGCCGAGCGCCACGGCGGCCACTGGGCCTGAGGCCTCTCGACCAGGTGCCGAGCCTGGGCACCACCCCGACCAGCGGGTAGGATGGTCGGGCACGCGGACGTGGCTCAGTTGGTAGAGCACAACCTTGCCAAGGTTGGGGTCGCGGGTTCGAATCCCGTCGTCCGCTCCAGGTCAGCGGCCCTTTTCGGGCCGCTGCGCTGCGTCCGGGGGGCTTCCATCGCGCGTCCATCGCGCGGGCCGGCGCCATGGAGGGCAATTTCGGCCTGCGAATTCGGCCCCGATCACCCCTCGTTCCCGGGTCCGCCGGCGGGCCGCAGCCGGCGGATCTCGGCCGGGGCGGCGAGCTCCGACAGGGCCTCGGCGATGGCCCGGTCCCGGTCCGCCGTGGCGTGCTGGTAGAGGAGCGCCGCCCGCGGGTTGGCATGGCCCATTCGAGCCATGAGCTCCTTCGTCGACGCGCCGGTGGCGGCGGCGAGGGTGTTCCCGGTGTGGCGCAGGTCGTGGAAGTGCAGATGCTCCACCCCGGCAGCTCGGCGCGCCTTGCGCCAGTGACGGGCGAAGGTCTTGCGATAGAGGACGCCTCCCTGAGGACCGGGGAAGAGCGGTGCATCGGCGCCGGTGCCGGCGTGCTCACGCAGGTGGCGCTCGATCTCGGGCAGGACGTGCGGAGGGATCGACACCTTGCGCCGCCCGGCGGCGGTCTTCGGGGGACCGATCGTCACGGTTCCGTCGAAGCGCTCGTACGTGGAACCCACGACCTCGACGGTGCCGTGGAGCATGTTCACGCGCCGTCGGGTCAGGGCCAGGAGCTCGCCGAGACGAAGCCCGCACCAGGCGGCGAGCACCACCATGGCCCGGTAGGAGGGCTCGATCGCATCTACCAAGGCGTTCACTTCGGCGATGGTCGCCACCGGGCGTTCCGGTGACGTGCCGCTCGAGGCACCCCGCACGATGCAGGGGTTCCTGGCCAGGATCTCGTCCTCCACGGCGGTGGCGAAGATGGCGTGGAGGACCCGGTAGATCCTCGACACCGTCGCGGGTGCCAGGCGGGAAGCGAGCTCGGCGTTCCACGCCCGCACGTCGGACGTCGTGACCTTGCCCATCGGCCGCTCGCCGAACGTGGGCAGGATGTGCTTGCGGAGGATGCCGGCGTACAGGTCCCGGGTGAGCGGCCGGAGCTGGCGCTGCTGCAGCCAGCGCTGCGCGTAGGCCTCGACCATCACCAGCCCGGCTCGCGGGTCGACGGCCAGGCCTCTGAGCCTGTCGGCCTCGAGGGTACGGGCGTAGGCGTCGGCGTCCCTGCGCCGCTTGAAAGTGCGGGTCACCATCCGGCCGGCGATGCGGCTTCGCACGTCGTAGCGCGCCTCGCCCTGTGCTGTCCTTCGGGCCCTTATCTGCGCCATGGCCGGCTCCCCCTTGTCTGCGGGCCACACTGCCGCACCGCTGCGCCGCAGCGGTTTGGCCGCCGGTTCGATTGCTCGACGTGCTCGACGTTCACAGGATGCTGAACAGTGGGCGTCATGGTGCCAGCTCGCCCGGCCGCTTGGATGCCTGGCCTTCGGAGCGCTCCGGTGTCGATCGGATGCCTGGTCGAGGGTCGG
>JAGWNV010000083.1 GCA_028872975.1 Acidobacteriota bacterium | reverse complement strand
CTGGCTCTTCTACGTGCTCACGGGCGTGCGTCGAGGCGAGGCTCTCGCCCTGCGGTGGTGTGACCTCGACCTGCGTCGGCGGGCTGCGGCGATCCATCGCAGTCTCGTGCCAATTGGGCACGGCCTCACCTTCGGGGAGCCGAAGACCAACAGAGGGCGCAGAGTCATAGGGCTCGATTCCCACCTCGTCGGAGTTCTCGGTGGTCTACGGCAAGGTCAAGCCGAGGAGCGGCAGTTCTTGGGTCTCACTCCCCACAGCGACGATCTCGTGTTCGCCCACCCCGATGGCACACCCCTCCATCCGGAGTTCGTCTCCCGGCGGTTCTCCAGGCGGGTCCGCGAGTCGGGGCTACCGCCGATGCGGCTCCACGACCTTCGGCACCTCCACGCCACGTTGGCCTTGGCGGCGGGTGTTCCCTCCAAGGTGGTGGCCGACCGCCTGGGTCACAGCACGACCACCATGACCACCGACACCTATCAACACGTCCTGCCGGAGTTCGACCGAGATGCGGCGGAGCGAGTCGCCGGGCTGGTCTTCGGCGCCGAGTCGGGAAGCTCATCCGGAGGGAGCCAGGATCCCGGGGACGCCAGCGCCGGAAAGAAACGGCGTCCCAGTCGGACCACAAGGGTGGAGACGACGGAGTCGGAGTACGTGGCCCTGATCGAGGGCAGCGGAGACCGGTGGTCAGCCTGTGTTCCCGACCTGCCAGGCTGCGCCGTAGCGGCCGCCAGTCGCCAAGAAGTGGAACAGGAGATCGGACAGGCGGTCGTCGACTACGTGGCCGCCCTACGGGAGCGCGGCGCAACGGTGCCTGGGCCGACCATCTCCGGAGCCGTGGTGGTGGCCACGCCCTGAGGACGTTGCGTCAGCCGTCCCTCGTGGCGCGTGTTCCGCCGTACCGGGTGGTGGGCGGGCGAGCCGGGCAGTGCGTGAGCAAATCCGTGAGCATCCGGGCGTCAGCGTCACCGCCGGCTGCGAAGCGAAACCAGAAAGCCCTGGTCAATCGGGTGGGCGAGGCGGGACTTGAACCCGCACATCCTTTCGGACACAGGAACCTGAATCCTGCGCGTCTGCCAATTCCGCCACTCGCCCGAGTGACCGGGCCGACACTACCTGAGGCCTGACGGAGGCCCGGACGGGGTAGGGCAGGAGCCGTGACTTCCACGCGCCCGACCGGCGGCTCGGCAGGCAGACGAGTCCCCCGACGTTCCTCCTGGTCGGAGACTCCCACGCGTCCCCGGCCGGCCCACCCCCACCCCCGACCCCTCACGGGGCACCGATAGGCTCTGGCCCCACCATGGGACTCCGGCAAGTCGAGCAGCGCCTGGAGCGCCTCGTCGAGGGTGCCTTCTCCAAGGGCCTGCGGGGCGGTCTCCAACCAGTGGAGATCGGCCGCCGCCTCACCCGCGAGATGGACCTCCTCCGGCGGGTCGGCGTCCGCGGCCTGATCGCCCCCAATTTCTTCGTGGTCACCCTGTCGGCCGAGGACGCCGAGCGGTTCCGGAGCTTCGTCGACGTCCTGGCCCGGGAGCTCGGCGACGCCGCCCGGGAGCACGCCCGCACCGAGGGGTACAACTTCGTCGGGCCCGTCGAGGTGGAGATCCACCTCGACGAGGGCCTCAAGGCCGGCCGGTTCACGGTGGAGGCCGAGGTGGTGGAGGGCCCCGAGGGTCTCCCGGCCGGCTCCCTGGCCCTCGCCGACGGCACCAGGATCACGATCGGCGCCGAGCCGGTGAGCATCGGGCGGCTCCCAGAGTGCGGGGTCGTGGTGAGCGACCCCAACGTGAGCAGACGCCACGCCGAGGTCCGGCGCCAGGGCACCGACGTCGTGGTGGTGGACCTCCAGTCCACCAACGGCACCAGGGTGAACGGGGTGCCGGTGCGGGAGCGGGTCCTGGCCGACGGGGACGAGATCACGGTAGGGACGACGGCGATCCGCTACGAGATGTCCTAGGCGGAAGGACACCCGATGGGGCTGCTGGCCACCTCCCTCGACAACCAGAACCTGCTCCGGGCCCTCGAGATCGGGGTGGTGGCCCTCATCTGGCTGTTCTTCTTCCGGGTCATCCGGGCCGTGTGGGTCGAGGTCCGGCCCCCCAAGGTGCGGACCGCCCCCGCCGACGTCCAGGTGGGCCTGCCCGCTCCGCCCGCCGCCGTGGCGCCGCCCCGGGGCCGGCGCCGGCAGGGGCTCCGGCTCACCGTCGTCGAGCCCGAGGCCCAGAAGGGGGAGAGCTTCGACCTCGCCGACGAGATCACCATCGGCCGGGCGCCCGGCTGCGGGGTCCGGGTCGAGGACGCCTACACCTCCAACATCCACGCCCGGCTCTTCCGCCGGGACGGGTCGCTGTGGCTCGAGGACCTCGGGTCCACGAACGGCACCTGGGTGAACGGCGGGAGGGTCATTGAGCCCGCCCGGCTCTCCCGGGGGGACCTCCTCCAGGTGGGGGGGACGGTCTTCGAGGTGACCCGGTGACAGGCCGGCCCGGGGCCGGCGGCCTCCCGTGCGGGGAGGGCCGTTGACCGTCCTGCGGTCGGGGTCGGCCACCGACGTCGGTCGGGTGCGGACCGTCAACGAGGACCGGGCCCTCGAGTCCATGACGCTCTTCGCCGTCGCCGACGGCATGGGCGGCCACGCCGGCGGGGAGGTGGCCTCGGGCACCGCCATCGAGGCCTTCCAGCGGGAGTTCAGCCGCCAGCCCACCGTGGCGGGCCTCACCGCCGCCGTCCACCAGGCCAACCGGTCGGTCTACGAGCGGTCCCTCGAGGACGCCGAGCTCCGGGGCATGGGGACGACCCTCACCGCCGCCGCCCTGGTGGCGACCGACGAGGGGGACCGGCTGGCCCTGGCCAACGTGGGCGATTCCCGGTCCTACGTCCTGCACGACGGGGAGCTCACCCAGCTCTCCCACGACCACTCCGTGGCCGAGGAGCTCGTGGACCGGGGGGAGCTGTCGGAGGCAGAGGCGGCCGTCCATCCCCACCGTCACATCCTGACCAGGGCCCTCGGGGTCTCCTCCGACGTGGACGTCGACATCTGGCAGGTCGTCCCTACGGCCGGCGACCGCTACCTGCTCTGCTCCGACGGGCTCACCAACGAGGTCCCCGAGCCCCGGATCGCCAAGATCCTCGCCACCACCGCCGACCCCCAGGAGGCGGCCGACACCCTCGTCCGGCTGGCCAACGAGAACGGGGGGAACGACAACATCACCGTCGTCGTCCTCGACGTCCTCATCGGAGAGGAGGCGTCGGCCGACGGGGCGGCACCGGCCGTGGCAGCGGCCGTGGCACCGGTGGGGGTCGGCGACGCCCCGGGGGCGGCGCGGCGAACGGTGGCCTCGGCGGTGCCCACGGCCCCGGAGCGGCCCGAAAGCCCGACGCTCCTCGGACGGGCCGGATCGGACGCCGCCGCCGGCATGCGGGCCATGCACGCCCGGGCGTCGGAGGTCTCCGACCGGCTGCGGTCGCGACGGATCACCTTCCGGGTCCTGCTCTTCGTCCTCGTCCTCGCCGCCATCGCGGCGGGGGCGTACATCGCCGTGCGCTGGTACGTCGACTCCTCTTATTTCGTCAAGCTGACCAGCGGGGCTCAGGGCCAGGTCGAGATCTTCCAGGGCCGCCAAGGGGGGTTCGCCGGCATCCAGCCCAAGGTGGTCGAGAGGACCGGTATCGTCGCCTCCCAGATACCCAACTACTACCTCGGGTTCGTCCGCGCCGGGGTCGAGGAGCCTTCGCTCAAGGCGGCGCGCCGGTACGTGGCGCAACTCCGGGCGGCACCCGGGTTCGGGCCGGCTCCCACCTCGACCACCACCACGACGGCACCGGTGACCACCACGACCGGAGGAGGCTGATGGCCTCCACCACGCCCAATCCGCCCAGAACGGTCCGCTGCGCCGCTCACGTCCCGCCTGCCGGGGTCGCCATGTGCGGCTCCCCTAGGCTCTGACCGCCATGGACACCTCGGACGCTCCGCCCCGGAAGCTCTCCGGCCGCTACGAGCTCTCCCATCTGGTCGCCAGGGGCGGCATGGCCGAGGTCTACCTCGCCCACGACCAGCTCCTCGACCGCCCGGTGGCCCTCAAGATCCTCTTCCCCGAGCTCTCGGTGGACCGGTCCTTCGTCGAACGGTTCCGCCGGGAGGCCCAGGCTGCCGCCAACCTCTCCCACCCAAACATCGTCCCGGTCTTCGACTGGGGGGAGGACGGGGGGACGTACTTCATCGTCATGGAGTACGTCGACGGCCGGACCCTGTCCTCCATCCTCCGAAGCGCCGGGCCCCTCCACCCGGACCGGGCCGCCGAGATCGGCGCCGACGTCGCCGGCGCCCTCTCCTACGCCCATCGCCACGGGGTGGTCCACCGCGACGTGAAGCCCGGCAACGTCCTCATCACCGAGGAGGGCACGGTCAAGGTCACCGACTTCGGCATCGCCCGGGCCGTGAACACCGAGGAGAGCCTCACCCAGACCGGGGCGGTCATGGGCACGGCCACCTACTTCTCCCCCGAGCAGGCCGAAGGGCTCGGGGTCGACGCCCGGAGTGACGTGTACTCGCTCGGCGTCGTCCTCTTCGAGATGGTGACGGGACGGCCCCCGTTCCTCGGCGAGACCCCGGTGGCCGTCGCCTCCAAGCACGTCCGCGAGCACCCGCCCATGCCCCGGGACATCAACCCGGCCATCCCCCCCACGCTCGAGGCCGTGATCATGAAGTGCATGGCCAAGTCGGCCGAGCACCGCTACCAGACGGCGGACGAGCTCCGGTCCGACCTGGTGCGGTTCCGGGAGGGCAGGGGCGTGAACGCCGGGATCCCCCCCACCGCCATGCAGCAGGCCGTGGGCGCCACGAGCGCCATGCCCGCCGTGGGCCGGACCCAGTCCATGCGGGCCGTCACCGGGCCGGTCGCCTACCAGGAGGAGCAGCGGAGCCGGACGGGCCTCTACGTGGCCCTCCTCGTCCTCCTTCTCGTCGCCCTGGCCGTGGTGCTGCTCTTCCTCGGCAATTCCCTCGGGTGGTGGCACCTCGGCACCTCGAACAACGTGACGATGCCGGACCTCACCGGGAAGTCGCTCACCAGGGCCGAGTCGACGTTGCGCTCCGACGGCCTCAAGTACACCGTCACCGCCGATCCCAACAGCACGCAGCCCAACACCATCGTGATCCGGACGAACCCGGGTGCCGGCACCACCGTCCAGAAGGGCCAGAACGTCATCCTCGTGACGGGCAACGCCGGCAACAAGGTCCCGGTTCCCGACGTCACCAACCAGTCGGTCCAGAGGGCCACCAGCCAGCTCCAGGGCTTGGGCTTCCAGGTCCAGGTCCAACAGCAGCCGACCTGCAACCAGATCAACGTCGTCTGCTCCCAGGACCCGGCCGGCGGGACCAGGGTGAACCAGGGAAGCACCGTCTCCCTGATCACCGCCCAGCAGCAGACCACCACGACGATCTCGGGGACGCCCGTCCCCGATGTGGCCGGCGACACCGTCCCCCAGGCCTGCAACGCGCTCGGGCTCTCCGGGTTCAAGTGCGGGTCGACGACCTTCCAACCCTCCACCGCCTTCCAGTCGGGGATCGTGAGCGCCACGAGCCCGGCGGCAGGTTCGAACCAGGCGCCGGGCACGACGGTGAACCTCATCGTCTCGAGCGGCCCTCCCAACACGACCACCACCACTGCGACGGCCACGGTGCCCGACGAAACGGGTCAGTTGGCAACGACCGCGTACACGGATTTGCAGGCGCATGGATTCAAGCCGTCTCCCGCGAACAACTGTTCGCCTGTCGGTGCCAGAGTCCAGAACGAACCCGACGCGAACACGACGCAGCCGGTAGGCGCGACGATTAACTACACCTGCTGAATCTGGCGGCGGGCGAGGATCAGCGAATGGCCGTGGTTTCCACCTGCGAGAGGAAGTTCTGAAGGAGGCGGGGTCCGTCGGGGGTGAGGATGGACTCGGGGTGGAACTGGACCCCCTCCACGGGCAGGTCCCGGTGGCGCAGTCCCATCACCACCCCGTCCGTAGTCTCGGCCGTCACCTCGAGGACCTCGGGAAGGCTGTCGCGGTCGACGACGAGGGAGTGGTACCGGGTCGCCTCCACGGGATTGGGCAGGCCGTCGAAGACGCCGGTGCCGGTGTGGAAGATGGGTGAGGTCTTCCCGTGCATGAGCTCGGGGGCAGCCACCACGGACCCCCCGTAGGCCTGGCCGATGCACTGGTGGCCGAGGCAGACGCCGAGGATGGGGAGCTCCCCGGCGAGCTCGGCGACCACGGCCAGGCTGATCCCCGCACTCTCGGGCCGGCCCGGGCCGGGGGAGATCACGAGGGCGTCGACACCCATGGCCCGGATGCCCTCCACGTCCACGGCGTCGTTTCGGACCACCACCGGGTCGGCGCCCAGCTCGCCGAGCTCCTGGACGAGGTTGTAGGTGAACGAGTCGTAGTTGTCGACGAGGAGGACCCGCACCGGCATGCCCGAAGGCTATCGCCGGGCCCGGCGGCAACGGCCGGGGCGGGGGCGGCCGGGGCGGGGGCGCCCGGGGAGGGGAGGGGAGGGGCGATGGCGTAATGTCGGAGGGCGATGTCGCCGTCCAAGACAGGTCCGGGCCGGGCCACCCGCAAGGGGCGGTCGACCGGCCGCACCACGACCCGGGGGCCGGTCACGAGCGGTCGGTACACGCCGCCCATCCCCCGCAGCAAGAAGGTGAGCCCCAAGTGGATGGGACCGCTCATCCTGCTGCTGCTCGTGGCCGGAGCCATGATCATCGTCCTCAACTACTTCAGCGTGATGCCCGCCAGTCCCACCAACTGGTACCTGCTCGGCGGCATCGTCCTCATCGCCGGGGGCTTCGTGGTGGCGACCCAGTACCACTGAGAGGGGGGCCGGTGGAGCCGACGGGCGTGCACCACGTCTCGATCAACGTCGACGACGTCGGCACGGCTGTCGACTTCTACACCACCGTCCTCGGGCTCCGGCTTCGCACCGACCGCCCCGATCTCGGTGTCGGCGGGGCCTGGCTGGACGCCGGGGGACAGCAGGTCCACCTCATCGAGGCCGTGGTGCCGGACAACCGCGGCCAGCACTTCGCCCTCCGGGTGGACGACCTCGGGGCGGTGATCGGCGAGCTGCGCGACCGGGGGGTCGCCGTGAGCGACCCCATCCCGGTCGGCACGAACCTCCAGGCGTTCCTCGACGATCCCGCCGGGAACGCCGTCGAGCTCCACCAGGTGGGAGGCGGGGCCTCCTAGCCGAGGCGCTCGATGACGGTGGCGTTGGCCATGCCGCCGCCCTCGCACATGGTCTGCAGGCCCCAGCGGCCGCCGGTGCGCTCGAGCTCGTTCACGAGGGTGGCCATGAGCTTGGCCCCCGAGGCGCCCAAGGGGTGGCCGAGGGCGATGGCGCCCCCGTTCACGTTCACCTTGTCCATGTCGGGGTGCAGCTCCTTCTCCCAGGCCAGGATCACCGAGGCGAAGGCCTCGTTGATCTCGACGAGGTCGATGTCCTCGAGGCGCATCTTGGCCCGGTCGAGGACCGCCTTCGTGGCGGGGATGGGACCGGTGAGCATCGTGACCGGGTCGACCCCGGCCAGGGCGAAGGCGTGGAAGCGGGCCCGGGGGGTGAGGCCGAGGGCGGCCGCCTTCTCCTCGCTCATGATCAGCACGGCTGCGGAGCCGTCGGTGATCTGCGAGGAGTTCCCCGCCGTCACCTTGCCGTCGGGCTTGAAGGCGGGCTTCAGGTTGGCGAGGGCCTCGGCGGTGGTGTCGGGCCTGATGCCCTCGTCGGCCGACAGGGTGTCGTCGGTGGGCTTGCCCTCGTCGTCCTTCACCGCGAGGCTGACGAGCTCGTGGTCGAACCGTCCCTCGGCGGTGGCCTGGGCGGCCAGCCGCTGGCTGCGGGCGCTGAAGGTGTCGAGGTCCTCACGAGACAGGTCCCACTGGTCGGCGATCATCTCGGCCGAGATGCCCTGGGAGACGAGCCCGCCCCGCTCGGCGTAGCGGCCCATCAGGGTGGGCCCGAAGGGGAACCCGAGGTCCCGGACGACCGAGGAGCCCATGGGCGTGTGGGTCATGTGCTCGATGCCCGCCGCGATCACGACGTCGTAGGCGCCCGCCATCACGCCCTGGGCGGCGAAGTGGAGGGCCTGCTGGGAGGACCCGCACTGGCGGTCGAGGGTGGTGGCCGGCACCGACTCGGGGAACCCGGCGGCGAGGACGGCGTTGCGGCCGATGTTGAGGGCCTGCTCGCCCACCTGCATCACACAGCCCATGACCACGTCGTCGACGAGGGCGGGGTCGAGGTCGTTGCGCTCGACGAGGGCCTTCAGGGGCTCGGCGGCGAGGTCGACGGCGTGCCAGCCGCGGAGCTTGCCGTTGCGCTTGCCGCCGGGGGTGCGGACGGCGTCGACGATGACTGCGGTGGTCATGGAGGGCTCCTCTCCGGGGCCCCGGCCTGGCCGGGGCGGGGCCAGAAAAAAACTGACTGATCGGTCAAGATTCTGTCCACCCCGGACCCTAGCGGTCCAATCCGGCAGCCGGCTCGAGCCGGGGTGCCCCGGAGCGGAAGCCGGGAGGAAGTCGGGGGGCGTCGCGGGAGGGGCCGGCCCGGCGGCAGCCCGGTACCGTGTCCGGCCGTGGCGGGCACGAAGCTGAAGGACATGGACCGGTGGCTCGGGGACGGGGGGATGGAGATCATCGCCCTGGTCGGGGCCTCCTTCGAGGACTACGGAGTCGACGGGGAGGACCTCGGCTGGGTGGGCGGGGCCTGGACGCCCACACGGCTGGCCTGCAACCCGCACGGGACGGCCCAGGCCGGGGTCCATTCCCTGGTCCTCGACGCCTGCATGAACTTCGCCATCAACGCCGCCCTGGCCGGCCGGGACCGGACCCGGGGCACCCTCGAGATGAAGACCGAGACCATGCGCCCCGCCCTCCAGGGGGAGGGGTACCGGATCCGGGGCGAGGTGGTCCGCATGGCCCGCCAGGTGGCCTATGCCGAGGCGACGGTCCGGGACGCCACCGACCGGATCGTGAGCCGCGCCACCGGCACCTTCATGCTCCACCGCGAGGACGAGCCCCGCACCTGAGCCGCCTCCGGTCGCCGGCGCCGGCCGGGACC
>JAGWNV010000082.1 GCA_028872975.1 Acidobacteriota bacterium | reverse complement strand
ACGAGGACCTGGTCGACATCCTCGGCCAGGAACGGCGCAGTCAAGGCGGCGGCCACCCGGCGGGCGTCGGCGAAGGTGGGCCGGTCCGAGAAGCCGGTGAAGGCCTCGAACACCTCGAGGCGGCGGAACCGGAGGAAGCTCTGGCCCTTCTTCCCCACCGCCACGAGCCGGTGGTCGACCCCCTGGGGGCGCCCGGCGCGCACCAGGCGCTCCACGGTCCGCAGGACGTTGGCGTTGTAGCCGCCGGCCAGGCCCCGGTCGGCGACGATGGAGAGCACGAGGACCCGGGTGGGCGACTCGGGCACGCCGAGGAGCCGCCCGCCCTGGGCGCCCACCTCCTTGGCCGTCTCGGCCAGGACCTGGGCGATCCCCTGCTGGTAGGGCTGCGAGGCGCTGATCCGCTGCTGGGCGCGGACGATCTGCGAGGCGGCGATGAGCTCCATGGCCCGCGTGATCTTCTGCGTCGCCTGGACGCTCCGGATCCGCCGGCGCAGTACCCGTTCCTGGCCGCTCGCCATCGCTCAGTCCGCCCCGGTGTCGAAGCCGGCCTTGAAGGCCTCGAGGGCCTCGGCGAGGTCCTTCTCGTCGGGGAGCTGGCCTGTGTCGCGGATCTGCTCGAGGAGCTTCGACCGGTTGGACCGGACGAACTGGAGCATCTCGGCCTCGAACCGCCCGACCTCCGAGACCGGGACGTCGTCGACGAACCCGTTCGATCCGGCATAGATCACGAGGACCTGCTCCTCGACCGGCATGGGGGCGTTCTGGCCCTGCTTGAGGAGCTCGGCCAGCCGGTAGCCCCGGTCGAGCTGGGCCTGGGAGACCTTGTCGAGCTCCGAGCCGAAGGTGGCGAACGCCTCGAGCTCCCGGAACTGGGCCAGGTCGATCTTGAGGGTCCCGGCCACCGACCGCATGGCCTTGATCTGTGCCGAGCCGCCCACCCGGGACACCGAGATCCCCACGTTCATGGCGGGCCGGACGCCGGCGTAGAAGAGCTCGGACTCGAGATAGATCTGGCCGTCGGTGATGGAGATGACGTTCGTCGGGATGTAGGCCGAGACGTCCCCGCCCTTGGTCTCGATGACCGGCAGGGCGGTGAGCGACCCGCCTCCCCGCTCGTCGCTCAACTTGGCGGCCCGCTCGAGGAGGCGGCTGTGGAGGTAGAAGACGTCGCCGGGATAGGCCTCCCGGCCGGGGGGACGGCGCAGGAGCAGCGACAGCTGCCGGTAGGCCTCGGCCTGCTTGGAGAGGTCGTCGTAGACGATGAGGGCGTGCTCGCCGTTCTCCATCCAGTGCTGGCCCATGGCGCAGCCGGCGTAGGGGGCGAGGTACTTGAAGGGGGCGGGCTCCGACGCCGGTGCCGCCACCACCACCGTGTACTCCATGGCCCCGTGGTCGGCCAGGGTGGCCACCGTCTGGGCGATGGAGGAGCCCTTCTGGCCGATGGCGACGTAGATGCACTTCACGCCCTGGCCCCGCTGGTTGAGGATGGTGTCGATGGCCACCGTCGTCTTGCCGGTCTTGCGGTCGCCGATGATGAGCTCCCGCTGGCCCCGGCCGATGGGCGTCATGGAGTCGATGGCCTTGATCCCCGTCTGCAGGGGCTCCTTCACGGGCTGGCGGGCCACGATGCCCGGCGCCTGCACCTCGAGCCGGCGGCTGGCCTCCGACGGCACCGCCCCCTTGCCGTCGAGGGGCTCCCCGAGGGGGTTGACCACCCGTCCGAGCAGCCCGTCGCCGACCGGCACGGAGAGGATCCGCCCCGTCGACCGGACCAGCTGCTCCTCCTCGAGGTGGCTGCCGGCGCCCAGGACGACGGCGCCGATGGTGTCCTCGTCGAGGTTGAGGGCGAGGCCGAGCGTCCCGTCCTCGAACTCGAGCAGCTCGTTCACCGCCGCCCCGGGCAGGCCCGACACCCGGGCGATACCGTCGCCGACCTCGGTGATCCGGCCCACCTGCTCGGTGGCGACCTCGGGCGTGTACTCGGCCACGTGCCGCTCCAGGGCGGCGGAGATCTCCTCCGCGTTGATGGTCAGCTCTGCCATCAGCTCAGTGCTCCTCGCGTCGTCCCCTCGGTGCCGAGGAGGTGTTCTTCAAGTTGTACGAGACGGTGCTCGAGGCTGGCGTCGACGAGGAGGTCCCCGATCTGGACGACGGCCCCCCCGAGCAGGGACGGGTCCTCGGTGATCTGCAGCTCGACGGGCTGGTCGGTGATGCGCTCCAGCGCCCGGGCCAGAGCCTGCTGGTCGTCGCCGGCGACGGGACGGGCGGCCCGCACCCGGGCCACCCGCCAGCCCCGGGCCTGGGCGGCCAGCTCCACGAGCCATTCGAGCGCCACGACGAGGTCCCGGGTGTGGCCGGCGAGCAGGACGCCCACGAGGTCCAAGGTGGCGGGCCGGGCCTTGCCCGACAGGAGGTCGTCGAGGAGCGCCCGCCGGTCGGCGACGGGCCTCGTCGGGTCGGCCAGCGCCGAGCGCAGCGCCGGGACCTGCTCCACGATCCTCGAGAACCGGAAGAGCTCGTCCTCGACCTCCTCGATCTCCGACACCTCCCCCATGTCCTCGAACACCGCGGCGGCGAACCCGGCCGAGAACTGCCGCCAGGCCGTCCGGCCCACGATGGGCTCCTCGGCCCGCAGCTCGGTCGGATCGAGCTCGTGCAGGTGCCGTACCAGCTCGTAGAGCTCGTGGAGGACGGTCGGGAGCTCGTCGGCCCGCTCGTCCTGGACGGCCCGCATGACGACCCGGAGGACGAGTGGGTGCACCCGGTCGGCCAACAGGTCCTGGAGTACGGCCTTGCGGGCCGTCACCGGGACGCCGAAGTCGGTGAGGGCGACGGCGAGGTCGTTGGTCCGCGACACGAGGTGGGCGACGGCGTTGACCTCGTCGGCCAGCTGCGCGCCCACGTCCTGGCGGGCGGCCTGGCCCACCACGGCGGTCACGTACCCCCGAAGCGAATAGCGCACTTTCCCGACGCTCCTCGACGCCCTGCTGACCTCAGCCCTGCGAGGGGCTGGCGGCGGTGCCGGCCGAGGTCCGGAGGGCGGCCACCGCCTCGTCGATGAGGGACCGGTGCGCCTCGGCGTCGATCTCCCGGCCGATCACCTGGCGGGCCACCGACAGCACGAGCGATCCCACCGTGGCGCTCACCTCGTCCACGGCCCGCTGCCGGGCGAGGGCGATCTCGGCCTCGGCGCTGGCGAGGAGCCGCTCGTACTCCTGCTGTCCCCGCTCGACGCCCTCGGCCCGCGACCGCTCGGCGCTGGCGTTGGCCTGGGCGATGATCTGGCGGGCCTGGGCCCGGGCCTCGTCGAGGATGCCCTGGCGCTGCGACCGCGTCTCGTCGGCCTCGCTCCGGGCCCGTTCGGCGGCCTCGAGGGACTCCTTGATCTCCGCCTGGCGCTTCTCCATGGCCCGGTTCAGGGGGGGGAGGATCCACTTGGCGAAGATGCCGACGATGATCAAGAACGCGATCAGCTCGGCGATGAAGGTCCCGTCCGGGACCAGGAAGTTGCCTCCGCTGGCAGCGAGCATCTGTGCCTACTTCTTGTAGAGGACGAACACGAAGAAGGCCATGAAGGCGAGGTTGATGAAGTACATGGCCTCGACCAGGCCCACGGTGATGAACAGATAGAGGCGGGCCTTCGCCTCGATCTCGGGCTGGCGGGCGATGGCGGCGATGGTCTGGCTACCGGCGAGACCGTCGCCGACGGCGGCGCCGATGGCACCACCACCCAGCGCCAACCCGCCGCCGATCATGGCGCCGGCGAGCTGCACTGCTTGTCCAGTAACGGGTCCTGCTGCCATCACTCCTCCTTGG
The DNA here is from genome assembly GCA_028872975.1 of Acidobacteriota bacterium. GTDB lineage: Bacteria > Actinomycetota > Acidimicrobiia > Acidimicrobiales > UBA8190 > UBA8190. The sequence continues at coordinate 5,323 of JAGWNV010000082.1, read as the reverse complement.
TGGTCAACATGTGTGTCGGGCTCCGGTGGGGGCCGGCGGCCGGGAACGGGTCAGTGGGCTTCTTCCACGCTCGTCGCCATGCCGTAGTAGACGATGAACAGCAGGGCGAAGATGAACGCCTGGATGAAGCCGATGAACATGTCGAACAGCTTCCAGGCGATGTCCCCGAAGGGGACGATGAACACCGGGAGCAGCGCGGCGATGAGCAGCAGCATGAGCGTCCCGGCGAAGAGGTTGCCGAAGAGCCGCAGGGCCAGGGTCACCGGCTTCGTGATCTCCTCGATGATGTTGATCGGGAGGAAGAACGGGAACGGCTGGAGGTAGTGCTTGAGGTACCCCCTCAGCCCCCTGGTCCGGATGGACGCCGCATGCACGATGATGATCGCCACCAGCGCCATGGCGTAGGTGAGGTTGACGTTGTTGGTCGGCGCCGGCAGGTACTCGATCGAGCCCTTGGGCGTGCTCGGGATCACCTCGAGCCAGTTGGCCGTCAGGATGAAGAGGAACAAGGTGACCGCCATCGGCACGATCCGCGTGCCGGCGGGGCCCACCGTGGACTCGACCAGCTGGTTCACCTGGTCGACCACCGTCTCGAAGAACAGCTGGAGCTTGCCCGGGACGCCCGGGCTCGCCCGCCGGGCCATGAGCACGCCGAGCACCACCACGACGATCCCGGCGATGACCGTCGACCAGATGATGTCGAGCTCGAAGTTGAGGCCCCCGACCTTCCTCGAGACGTGGTTGCCGATCTCGATGTTCCCCGTGGCGAGCAGCCGGGTGCCCGTCCCGTGCAGCGTCCCCACCACCGACCCCAGCCCGCCGCTCATGACGACACCCCGCTTCGGATGACGGCGCCGAGCATGCTGGCGAGGAACAGGGCCTGGTAGAGGACGAGCCCGACGATCATGCCGAGCCCGATGGGCGGCTCGACCGCGAGCATGGCGACCACCACGGCGGTCACCACCCCGAGACGCCCGAGCGTCCGGCCGACGAGGGGCTTGCGGCTGGCCTTCACGTCTGTGCCGAGCCCCCTCAGGCGGGCCACGGCCCCGTCGATGGACCGGGTGTTGAGGGCGCCGGCGACGAGGCCGACGACGGCACCGAGGCCGCCGAGCGGCTCGTTCACGAGCCCTCCCACCACGAGGGCGACGACCCCGAGGGCGAAGGCACCGATGCGGGTCCGGCGCAGCGCCCGCCCGAGCCGGGCCGCGTCGAGATCGGGGAGGCGGTCTGCGGGGATCACCGGCAGACCCCGCTGCTCAGAGGAACGGACGGATCTCCCGGTACGCCACCGTGACGGCCGCCACGACGCCCAGCACCACACCCAAGAGCACGAAGAGCGGGGACCGTTTGGTCACCGAGTCCAGCCACAGTCCTCCACCCACGAAGATCGCCAGGCACACCCCGGCGGTCAGTCCCAGCGTCGCCAGCGACCACAGTCCCGGCCCGTCCGGCCCCGATGGCCGGTCCCCCTCCCCAGTCGCTGCCGGTCCCTCGTCGTCCACCGGCGGTCGCCGCTCCGCCGCCCGTCACCCGGCCCGCGCGGGCATGGAAGGGGGAATTGCCCATCGCCGTCGCCTTCTGCTCACGCGGGACAGCCGGGCGCCGCCACCGGGGCATCGAGTATCTGGCAGAGGCGCACACCTCCAATATCGCATCCCGCGCTTGTGCGCAGCAAAACGAGCGGACTACGCCGGGGGCGCACCGGCACCGGCCTCGTTGTACTTCGCAATGACCCTGGTGCCGGGCCTGTCCGCCGCCCGCCTGGCCAGTGACGGCGCCCGCACCCCGGTGGCGGCGGCAGCCGGAAGGCCGCCCGGGACGCCCGTCGCCGCCGCCGAGGGCCTGGGGCGTGAGCCCGGCACCGCCGTACGTGGCGTCGGCAGGGGAGCCGAGGCGGGGGGCACCGGGAAGGCGGCCTGCGCCGAGGACCGCGGGGACGGCGATCCCGGCGGGGCCGGGGCGCGAGGCGCCGAGGCCGAGGCCCGGGGGGAGGGCGGCGCCGGAGGCCGGGGCGCGGCTGCCTGTGACCCCGACGGCGCCGACTGCACTGACGCCGCCCGGGGGACGACCGGCGCCGGATCGCCCCCCACGCCGGCGGCGGCCGGCGGGGCGGCCACGGCAGCGGGGACGACCGGGTCGGTGACGGTGGCACCGGCCCGGGGCGCGCCGTTCGCCTCGTGGTCGCCCTCGCCCTTGCGGAGCCCGGGATGGAACAGCGTGTAGAGGGCGAGCGCCAGGGCGGCGAGGACGAAGGGCACCACGGCGTTGCCGCCGGACCAGAACAGCGGTGCCAGGACGAGGCCCGAGAGCACCGCCGTCCAGGCCCAGAGGATGGAGACCGTCCTCCAGGTCCCGTGCCCGAGCCGGAGCAGCCGGTGGTGGAGATGGTCCTTGTCCGGGGTGTCGAAGCTCGTGCCCCGGGCCGTGCGGCGGACGAAGGCGAAGGCCATGTCGGCGATGGGGACGCCGAGGATGAAGAGCGGGAGGGCCAGGGGAGCGAAGAAGAAGTAGGACTGGCCGCTGTAGGCCGGGGTCCGGCCGCCGATGACCATGGTGGCGGCCGCCATGAGCAGCCCCAGGAACAGCGCCCCGGCGTCGCCCATGAAGGCCCGGGCCTCGTGGAAGTTGTGGGGCAGGAACCCCACGCACACCCCGCAGGCGATGGCGGCGATGAGGGGACCAAGGTTGTCGGCGGGCAGCACTCCGAGGTCCATGAGCCGCAGGCCGTAGACGGCCAGGGCGCCGGCGGCGATGGCGACCACCCCGGCGGCCAGCCCGTCGAGGCCGTCGATGAGGTTGACGGCGTTCGTGATGACCACCACCCACACCGCCGTGAGCAACGGGGTGAGCTGGGGGGAGAGGACGAGGAACCCGACGAAGGGGATCTTGAACTGGAACATGGTGACCCCGAGGAACACGAGGACCATGGCGGCGAGGACCTGGCCGGCCATCTTCGCCGGCGCCGACATCTCCCGGACGTCGTCGATGAGGCCGACGGCGAAGATGATCGCCGCGCCGAGCACGAGCCCGAGCGGCTCCGAGGAGCCGGCGAACACCCCTTGGAGACCGGGGAGGAGGGAGGCCACCAGCATGGCGAGGAGGAAGGCGACGAACATGGCCGCGCCTCCGCCGGTGGGCGTGGCCCGCCGGTGCACCCGCCGCTCGTCGGGCTCGGCCACGAGACCGAGCCGGGAGGCCAGGCGGCGGACGGGGAAGCCGAGAGCGAAGGTGGCGACGGCGGCCACCGCCGCCACAGCCCCGTAGGCCCCCAGGGGGGGCACCGGCCTCAGACCCTCCCGGCGGGACGCCCGTCGACGCCGGTGCCGAGCGTCGGGTACGGCGGGAAGGCGGCACAGAGGTCGGCGACCTCGGCCCGGACCGCACCGAGGGCGGCCTCGTCGTCGCGTCCTCGCAGGGCCCGGCCGATGAGCGTGCCGATCGTCGCCATCTCCGCCTCGCCCATCCCGGCCGTCGTCTCCGCCGCCGTCCCGAGGCGCAGGCCCGAGGTCTGGAAGGCGGACCGGGGATCGTCGGGGATGGTGTTGCGGTTCAAGGTGATCCCGGCCCGGTCGAGGGTCTCCTGGGCCACCTTGCCAGTGAGCTCGGCGTCGAAGCCCAGGAGGTCCACGAGGAGCAGGTGGTTGTCGGTGCCGCCCGAGACGAGCCGGAAGCCCTCGGCGGCGAGCGCCGCCGCCAGGGCCCGGGCGTTTCGGACCACGGCCGCCGCGTAGGCCCGGAACGACGGGGCCATCGCCTCCCGGAAGGCCACCGCCTTGCCGGCGATCACGTGCTCGAGGGGACCGCCCTGCAGTCCGGGGAAGACGGCCGAGTCGATGGCCTTGGCCAGGTCGGCCCGGCACAGGATGGCCCCGCCCCGGGGGCCCCGGAGGGTCTTGTGGGTGGTGAAGCTCACCACGTCGGCCACGCCCACCGGGCTGGGGTGCGCCCCGCCGGCCACGAGCCCCGCCGGGTGGGCGAGGTCGAAGAACAGAAGCGCCCCCACCGAGTCGGCGATCTCCCGGAAGGGCTGGGGGTCGATGACCCGGGGATAGGCGGTGGCGCCGGCCACGATCATCTTGGGCCGCTCGGTCTTGGCCAGCGCCGCCACCTCGTCGAAGTCGATGACCTCGCCCGGCGCGTCGGGGTCGGCCGAGGCCGGGGTGACCCCGTAGGCGACGAAGCGCCAGAACCGGCTCGTGATGCTGGCGGGCGACCCGTGGGTCAGGTGTCCCCCCTGGTCGAGCCGCATGGCCAGGATCGTGTCGCCGGGATCGAGGAGAGCCTGGTACACGGCGAGGTTGGCCGCCGCCCCGGCGTGGGGCTGGACGTTGGCGTGCTCGGCGCCGAAGAGCTCGCAGGCCCGCATGCGGGCCAGGTCCTCCACCTCGTCGATGACCTGGTTGCCGCCGTAGTACCGGCGCCCGGGGTACCCCTCGGCGTACTTGTTTGTGAGCACCGACCCCACGGCGGCGAGGACCGCCGGGGAGGTGAAGTTCTCCGAGGCGATGAGCTGGAGCGTCGTCGACTGGCGCCGGGCCTCGTCGCCGATGAGCTTGGCCACCTCGGGGTCGTCGGCGAGCCAGCGCTCGAAGGGCGTCCCGGAGGGCCCCGCTGCGGTCGGGTCCTGGGTCATGTCCCTCCCCCTCAGCCGGCCCGGCTGCCGGCCACGTCGACGCCGGCGTCCTCGAGACCGGCGATCTCCGCCACCCGCCGGTCGTGGCGGCCGTGGGCGGGGGCGGTCTCCAAGCACGCCTCGAGGGCGTCCTTGGCCACTTGATCCCCGATGATCCGGCCGCCCATGCACAGCACGTTGGCGTGGTTGTGGGCCCGGGCCAGCCGGGCGGTGGTCACGTCGTGGACGACGGCGGCGCGCACCCCTGCCACCTTGTTGGCGGCGATCCCGATCCCGATGCCGGTGCCGCACACGCAGATCCCGAGCTCCGCCGCGCCCCCCACGACGGCCCGGCCCACCGCCGAACCGAACTCGGGGTAGTCGACGGGCTCCTCGGAGTCGGTGCCGAGGTCGACGACCTCGTGGCCCAGCCCCCCGAGATGGCCGGCCAGGGCCTGCTTCAAGGCGTAGCCGGCGTGGTCGGCCCCCAGGGCGATCCGCATGGGCGAAGCCTACGCTGGCGGCCGTGGCGGCGGACCCACGCACACCAGTGCTCGTCGGCGTCGGCCAGGTCCTCGAGCGGCCCGACGGCAGGATCCCGTTGACCGACCGTCCCGAGCCCGTGGCGCTCATGGCCAGGGCCCTCGAGGCGGCCGCCGCCGACTGCGGGCCGGCGCCGGCGGGCCGGCGGCTGCTCGAGCAGGCGGC